>CAMWVJ010000251.1 GCA_947177645.1 uncultured Desulfovibrio sp. | reverse complement strand
GCGCATCACCGCGTCGCTCACCCCGAGTTCACGCAGGCGCACATAGATGAGAGCGCAGCCCTCGGCATCGGAAGCGGCATTGTGGTGATTGAGCGGGATGCCGAAATGCGCGCACACATAGTTAAGGCTGCGCGAGGGCAGGTCGAGCGGCGCTCGGCGCGCCCCCCGCAGCGTGCAGAGAAAGGGCTGGGCCGGGGGCTCGAGGCCGGACACACGGCAGCAGGCATAGAGCACGCGCCTGTCGAACTGCGCGCTGTGGGCGAGCAGGCAGCGGGCGCCGCGCAATATCCGCGAGGCCTCGGGCCAGACCTCGGCGAAGGTGGGCTGGTCTTTGAGATCGCTCCAGCGGAGGCCGTGGATATGGGTGAACCACACGCGCGGGGAGGGCGGCCGAAGCAGGCTTTCAAAGCGCGCCGTCACCCGACCCCCCTCGATGCGCACGAGGCCCACGGCGCAGGCATAATGCGCCGGACGCCCGGAAGTCTCGAAGTCGATGGCGACACAGGGGCCGTCAGCGCCGGGCACGGCCCCCGCGGGCTCTTCAGCGTGCGGCATTGGCGGCCGCTTCGGCGAGGCGCGCCGTGATATAGTCGCGCATTTCCGGCGAGTCCTCGTCGAGGTTGAAGCACAGGGCGTCCTCGCCCATGAGCCCCTGCGGCACGAAATCACCCTGCTCGTCCGGGTCCGTGATGAGGTCGGCATAAAAACACACCGAGAGCCAGCGGCTTTCGGGCTCGTCGTCCACCACGTCCACCAGCACGAAGAGCTCGCGCCCTTTCTGGGCGGCATGGCGCGCCCTCAGGGAATAGCTGATGCCGGGCCGGGCCTTGAAATCCAGACTCACGTCCGCAAGGCCGGCCAGAAACTGCTCCCAGGCCTCAAAGGCCGGCTTCACATGGAGCGGGTCTTCCTTCCAGCCGGCCTCAAACTGCTTCACTTCCTCTGTGACAGATCCGTTCATGGCTGCATCCCCCGGGGCGCGGCCTGTGCCGGCGTGCCCGTCTTGCCGCCCCACTGCCAGGGCGGGCTTGTCATGTTGAGGCTCCAGATGCCGCGCCTCGCCTTGATGGCGCTGTGCTCCTCGATATGCCAGCGGCGGCAGAGCATGGCCTTGCAGGTGGCGCGGTCCACCCAGGCGAGGCCCTCGTCCACCAGGAGATTGTTGATCGACCGCCCCTGCGCCTGCACGAGCGCATGGACAACGCCGGCCCCTTCGCCGACGATGCTGACGATGACACGCTCCCCACGCGGCAGGAGCCTGAGCAGCGTTTCCCGCGCTTCCTTCCCGAAGGGCTGGTCTTCGGTCGGCATGCCGATGCCGTAGAGGCTGATGGTATAATCCGCGGACTTCTTGCCCCAGCGGCTCGCCACGGCGATGAGGTTGCCCTCCTCCACCTCGACCACATAGGCCGTGGTCTTGCGCGGGGTGAAGGCCTCCCAGGCAAGGGCCGTATGCGCAGCCAAAAACGTGACCACCAAGGCCGCGAGAAACATAAGGCGCATGGCCCCTCCTGCCTGAAGAAATACCGCCTTGCGGGCGAAGCCCCCGGCGCAGGATATGAAGATGCCCGCCCCTCCCCGGCCTTGTCAAGCCGGGGAAGGACGGGCACGGGATACGCGCGGCGGGGCGCCGTCAGCCCCAGAGGGCGCGGCCCGACTGGTACACGATGACCGCCACCGCATAGGCGAGCGCGGTATTGAACACGATGCTGAACACCATCCAGCCCCAGCTCCCGGCCTCCTGGCGGATGACCACCAGCGCCACGAAGCACGGCGAATACAGGAGCACGAAGAGCATGAGCGCGAGCGCCGTGGCCTTGGACCAGCCCGGGTCGCTCGCCAGGCGCTCGGCAAGGGATTCCGGCTCGTCCGGGTCCTGCTCGCCCAGGGCCCAGGCCGTGCCCATGGTGGAGACCACGGCCTCCTTGGCGGCCACGCCGGCGATGAGGGCGATGTCCGTGCGCCAGTCAAAGCCCGCGGGGCGCGTTACCGGCTCCACCCATTTGCCGAGGCGGCCGGCCACGGAATAGGCGAGCTTTTCCTCCTCGAAGGTGTTGTTCGCTTCGGAAAGCTCCTCCTGCACGGCTTCCCGCTCCTCCGCATCCTTGGGCAGAGCCTCCAAGCGTTCCTCAAGGGAGGCGATGCGCGCCTCATGCGGTGCCGCCGCCTCATCCGGCAGCATGGGAAAGGTCATGGCCGCCCAGATGACCACCGAAATGGCCAGAAGCACGGTGCCGGCCTTCTTGATATACATCCAGGCCCGCTCCCAGCAGTGCAAAAGAACGCTCAAAAGCGTGGGCATGCGGTAGGGGGGCAGCTCCATGACAAAGGGCGTGGCCTCGCCCTTGACGAGGGACGAACGCAGGAAGCGCGCCACCAGAAGGGCGAAAAACCAGCCGGCCAGCATAATGCAGAACATGACCGTGGCCGCATTTTCGGGGAAGAAGGCCCCGGCCAGCAGCAAAAACACCGGCAGCTTGGCGCCGCAGGTCATGTAGGGGAGCGTCAGCAGGGTCGCCAGCTTTTCCTTGGGGCTGCGCAGTGTGCGCGTGGCCATGGCGCCCGGGATGGCGCAGCCGCCCGCGATGCCTCCGGAGATGACATAGGGCATGACCGAAGCGCCGTGCAGCCCGAAGAAGCGGAACACGCGGTCCATCATGTAGGCCATGCGCGCCATGTAGCCGCTGTCTTCCAGAAAGGAGATGAGCGCGAACATGATCATGATGAGCGGCACGAAGCTCAGCACGCCGCCCACGCCGGCGATGATGCCGTCCACGAGGAGCGACTGCACAAGGCCCTCGGGCAGGATGTCGGTAAGGAAGTCACCCAGCAGGTCGAAGCCGTCCTCCACCCATTCCTGCGGATAGGCGCCGAGCTCGAAGGTGATCTGGTACATGAGGTAGAGCACGCCCAGCATGATGAGCGGCCCAAAAAAGGCGTTGGTGAGCACGCGATCGATCTTGTCGGACAGCGCAAGGCGGTCCCGGCCCGGGTCCCTGTCCAACACGCCGTCGCGCAGGATGCTGTGGATGAAGCCGTAGCGGTGGTCGGTGATGATGGACTCGGTGCTGGCGTTGAAGGTGTCGTGGATATGGGCGGCTGTTTTGCGGCAGATGGTCTCCAGGCGCTCGGTGGCGGCGGCGTCGCAGGCTCGGGCCTCGCGCAGGATGACCTCGTCATTTTCCAGCAGTTTGAGCGCCAGCCAGCGCGGCGCATACACGTCTTTCAGGAGGCCCGAGGACTCGATGATGCGCTCCATCTCAAGAAGGGC
>CAMWVJ010000250.1 GCA_947177645.1 uncultured Desulfovibrio sp. | reverse complement strand
CTCCTGGGCCTTCTGGCGTTTGCGGGCGCCGGCTGTGGCCGCAAACGGCAGCAGGCCCAGGGGCGCGAGGGCGGCGAGCCGCCGCTCAGGCATCCGCGTCCCCGCCGCCGGAATTTTCCGCATCATCGGCCGCCAGCGCCGCATCCTCCGCGGCCACGGCGTCGGCCACCTCTTCGTCCTCGATCATGCCGGGGCCTTGCTGGCCGCCGTCGTCCACGCGGTCGAAGCCCACCACGCGCGCGCCCTCGTCAAGGCGCACCAGCATCACGCCCATGGTGGCGCGGCCCTTGCTGCCCACCTCGTCCACGCCGATGCGGACCACCTTGTTGGCCGAGGTGAGCAGGATGAGGCCGTCGCGCTCGCGCACGGGCATGGCGCCCACCACAGGGCCGGTCTTGCCCGTGACCTTGAAATTGATGACGCCCTTGCCGCCGCGCGACTGCACGCGGTAGAGGTCAACGCGCGTGCGCTTGCCGTAGCCGTTGGCGGAAATGGACATGATCTCCGTGGTCTGGTCCGTGTCTTTCAGCACCACGCAGGCCACCACGCTGTCGTGCCGCCTGAGGGCCACGCCCTTGACGCCCGTGGCCGTGCGGCCCATGGGCCGGATATCCGCGCAGGAGAAGCGGATGGCGAGGCCGTCGGCGGTGGCAAGTACCACATGCTCGTCGTCGCGGATGGGGCGCACCACCACGAGCTCGTCATCCTCGCGCAGGCCCACGGCCATGAGGCCGCTGCGGCGGCAGCGCGCGTACAGCGACGCCGAGGAGCGCTTGACCATGCCGCGCTTCGTCACGAAGAGGAAGTACTTGTCCTCGGCGAACTCGCGCAAGGCCAGCACCGTGGTCACCCATTCTCCCTCCTCCAGCGGGAGGAGGTTGTTGATATGCACGCCCTTGGCCGTGCGGCTGCCCTCGGGCACCTGATGCACCTTGAGCTGGTGCATGCGCCCCTTGTTGGTGAAGAGGCAGAGATACTGGTGATTGGAGGTGACGAGGAATTCCTGCACATAATCGTCTTCGGACGTGTGCACCGCGGCGATACCCTTGCCGCCGCGCTTCTGCTGCTGGTAATTCTCGAGATTGGTGCGCTTCATGTAGCCGCGCCGCGAGAGCGTGATGACCACTTCCTCGTCCGGGATGAGGTCTTCCATCTCGATGCCGGAAAGGGGCTCGCGCAGGATCTCCGTCTTCCTCGGGGTGGCGAAGGCCTCGCTCACCTCGCGGATCTCGCGCTCCATCTCGCCGCGCAGCACTTCGGGATTTTCCAGCACCGAGCGGAAGAACTCGATCTTCTTGAGCAATTCCTGGTATTCGGCGAGCAGTTCGTCGCGCTGGAGCCCGGTGAGCCTTTGCAGGCGCATGTCGAGGATGGCGCGCGCCTGGACCTCCGAGAGGTCAAAGGTGCGCATGAGGCCGAGCCGCGCCTCCTCGGGCGTGGCCGAGGCGCGGATGAGCGCCACCACCTCGTCGATATGGTCAATGGCGATGCGCAGTCCCTCGAGGATATGGGCCCTCGCCTCAGCCTTCTCGAGGTCAAAGCGCGTGCGCCGGATGACCACCTCGCGGCGGTGGTCAATGAAGCAGGTGAGCGCGCTCTTCAAGTTGAGCAAAACCGGCCGGTTGTCGGCCACGGCCAGCATGTTGATGCCGAAGCTCGATTCCAGGGGCGTGAACTTGTAGAGCGCGTTGATGACGATATCCGGGATGGTGCCGCGCTTCAGGTCAATGACGATGCGGATGCCCTTGCGGTCGGATTCGTCGCGCAAGTCCGCAATGCCGTCGAGCTTGCGGTCATTGACGAGCGCCGCGATCTTTTCCACCAGCGAGGACTTGTTGAGCCCGAAGGGGATCTCGGTGATGATGACCGATTGCAGGCCTTTCTTGCGCTCCTCGATGACGGTCCTGCCGCGCACCTTCACGGTGCCCCGGCCCGTGCGGTAGGCATCCGCAAGGCCCTTGCCGGCATAGACCGAACCCGCGGTGGGGAAGTCCGGCCCGCGCACGATGTCCATGAGCTCGTCCACCGGGGCCTGCGGGTTTTCGAGCAGCAGCAGCAATGCCTCGCAAAGCTCGCCCAGGTTGTGCGGCGGGATGTTGGTGGCCATGCCCACGGCGATGCCCGAGGAGCCGTTGAGGAGCAGGTTGGGCACCTTGGCCGGGAGCACGGTGGGCTCTTCCAGCGTGTTGTCGTAGTTGGGCCGGAAGTCCACGGTGTTCTTGTCGAGGTCGCCGAGAAATTCCTGCGCGAGGCGCGAGAGGCGGACTTCGGTGTAGCGCATGGCCGCGGCCGAGTCGCCGTCGATGGAGCCGAAATTGCCCTGCCCGTCCACCAGGGGGTCGCGCATGGAAAAGTCCTGCGCCATGCGCACCAGCGCGTCATAGACCGCCGAATCACCGTGCGGGTGATATTTGCCGATGACATCGCCCACGATACGCGCGGACTTCTTGTGCGGCCGGTTATAGCTGTTGCCGAGCTCGTGCTGCGCGTACATGATGCGCCGATGCACGGGTTTCAGGCCGTCGCGCGCGTCCGGGATGGCGCGGCCGATGATGACCGAAAGCGAATACTCCAGATAGGACTGGCGCAATTCCTTTTCAATATTGATGCGCGGATGCGTTTCGGCCGGATACTGTTCGCTGTCTGCCACGCTGCCCTCGCAGGGAAATGACGGTGAAAGGGTTAAAGTCTGTTATGCGCCGATGCCGTAGCGGCCGGCCACATACATGAGGAGAAGCAACAGCCCCTCGCCCACGCACACGCGGGCCACGGCCCCGAAAAGCCGCCTGGTCTGGCTTGCCCAGCGCGTGGCCACAAAGAGGAAGACCAGGATATTGCAGAACAGGATGAGCAAAATCGCCGGGAAAAACACCTCATAGGCATAGGGCCACGCCTCGAGGGCGATGGTCAGCCAGAGGCAGAAGCCGGCGCAGATGAGCCAGCCCGCCACGGCCACCACCCAGGAGAGCCAGCCTGTGGGCCTTTTCGCCGGGTCGCTTTGCGCCACCTGCTGTGCGTCGTCATGCTGCTCGGCCATGTGCTTTCTCCAAGGCTTGTTATCCTTTTGCAGTATCGTGCGTCTGCGCTGCTTCTGTAACGCCGAAATTATCCGTCAAAAACAGCCTTTTAGGTTCCGGCTGCGTCAGAGAAAAATTTTCTTGGTCGAGTACTTAAGTACACTCCCTGCGAAAATTTTTATCTTCCTTGCCGGAACCTAAAAATCTTATTTTTTAGGATTCTTCCGGCACTCGCATCCGTCTGTCGCTCCGCT
>CAMWVJ010000249.1 GCA_947177645.1 uncultured Desulfovibrio sp. | reverse complement strand
CTCCCCCCCCTCCCCGCCCGCCCCCCCGCCCCCCCCCCCCCCCCCCGGCCGGGTGGCCGCCGGCACTCCAAGCCCCGGGGGCGGCATGCAGCGTCTTCTTCTCGTGGTGGACCCGCAGCAGGATTTTATCACCGGCACCCTGCCCGTGCCCGGCGCCCGCGAGGCCATGGACGCGCTCGCGGCGGCGCTCCGCCAGGCTGACGGCGCCTATGCCGCCAAGGTCGTCACCTGCGACCGGCACCCCTATGACCATTCCTCCTTCCGCGAAGCCGGCGGCGAGTGGCCCCGGCATTGCGTGGCCGACTCCGCGGGCGCTGCGCTGTGGCCCGCGCTCGTGCCGGCGCTCCATGAAACCGCCGGCCCTTGCACGGTGCTGCACAAGGGGGAGGCGCGCGAGCGCGAGGAATATTCCATTTTTCAGAACCCCGCGGCGCGGGAGCGCATCCTCGCCCTTGTGGACGGTCTGGGCGTCACGCGCGTGGAGATCTGCGGGCTTGCGGGCGACATCTGCGTGCTCTCCACCCTCAGGGACGGCGTGGAGCTGCTGGGGCCGGAGCGTTTTGCGGTGCTCGCGCCCTTTGCGCCTTCGCTGGACGGCGGCGCGAAGCTCAGGACCTATGCGGCCGAGGCCGGCATCCCTCTTGTGGACGCGCCGGGGGCGAACTGATTTTTGCGGAAAACGCCATGCGACAGATCATCACCCATTTCACCGACGACGATCTCTACAAGTTCACCATGTGCTGCGCGGTCATCGACAATTACCCGCGCGCGCAGGTGAAATACTCCTTCACGGATCGCGGGGGCACCATCTACCCGCCCGGCTTCGCCCGCGAGCTCGAGCAGCAGCTCGCCATGCTCGAGGATGTGGTCATCACCGACGGGGAGATCGCCTTCATGAAGCGGCGCTGCCGCTACATCCCCTACTGGTTTTACAGCTTCCTGCGCGGCTTCCGCTATGACGCGAGGCTCGCGCGCGTGCGCCAGGACGCCTCCGGGCGCCTCCAGGTGGAGTTCGAGGGCTGCTGGACCAACACCATCCTCCTCGAGGTCAAGGTGCTGGCCATCATCTCCGAACTCTACCTCATGATGACCGGGCGCGACCGCGGCCTCGACCTCGACGCCTTTGCGGAAAAAACGCGCCTGAAGGCCCGGCGCCTCATCGAAAGCGGCTGCACCTTCAGCGATTTCGGCACGCGCCGGCGCGCCTCCTTCGCCGCGCAGGACGCGGCCATCCGCGCGCTCTGCGAGGAGGCGGCCGAAGGCGGCGGCCCGGGCCGCTTCATGGGCACGAGCAATATCTATTTCGCCATGAAGTACGACCTCCTCCCCGTGGGCACCATGGCGCACGAGATCATCGCCGCCATCGGCGGCATGTACGGCCCGCAGATGGCCAACCACATCGCCATGAAGGCCTGGTCCTCCACCTATCGCGGCTCGCTCGGCACCTTCCTCTACGACACCTTCGGCTGGGAGATCTTCAGCCTCAATTTCTCCGAGGATTTCGCCAACATGTTCAAGGGCCTGCGCGTGGACAGCGGCGACAACCGCGAAGAGCTCGCCAAGATCGTTGCCAAGTACCGCTCGCTCGGCATCGAGCCTTCCACCAAGCAGGTGGTGTTCAGCAACGCGCTTACCGTGGACCAGGCCGTGGAGATCCAGGGCTTCGCCGCGCCCGTGTGCCAGCCCTCCTTCGGCATCGGCACCCACTTCACCCACGATTTCCCGGGCGCGTCGCCGCTGAACATCGTCATCAAGCTCGTGGCCGCCAAGATCACCGAGTCCTGGCCCTTCTACAACGAGACGTGCAAACTCAGCGAGGATGCCTCCAAGCACACGGGCGACCCCGCGGTGGTGCGCCGCTTCATGGAGGCCCTGCACATGCTGCCCGAGGACGCCAAGGCCTGAGGCCGGCGCCCGGCACGCCGCTTGCAGCAGTTTCCCCATCGCCGCGCCGCGTGGCAAAATCCTGGCAGGGCCTTTCCATGCTCGTATATATTCATGTTCCTTTTTGCCGTACCCGCTGTAATTATTGCGCTTTTCATTCCGTGCCCCTCGGGCGCGGCGTAGACGCCGCAGCCTCGCCTGCGGTGCGCGACTATGTGGACACCCTGCTCATGGAGCTGGCCCTGCATGCCGACAGCCTGGGGGGCGCCAACATCCAGAGCGTCTTTTTCGGCGGGGGCACGCCGAGCCTTCTGCCGCCGCGCATCGTGGGCGTCATCCTCGAGCGGCTGGGGCGGCATTTCCACTTGGGCGACAAGACCGAGATCACGCTGGAGGCCAATCCCGAGTCCCTGCGGGGGCGCAACGTGGTGCCCGACCTTCTGGCCGCCGGCGTCAACCGCCTGTCCATCGGCATCCAGAGCCTCGACGAGGCCATGCTGCGCACGCTCGGGCGTCCGCACAAGGCGCAGGACAGCCTCCAGGCCGTGTTCGCCGCGCGCGAGGCCGGCTGCGCCAATATCAGCATGGATCTCATGTGGGGGCTGCCCGGGCAGAGCGTGCGCCAGTGGCTCCAGACCCTCAAGGATGCGGTGCGCATGGCGCCCGACCATATCTCGGCCTACGGCCTCACGCTTGAGCCGGGCACACCGCTGGAGCTGGAATGCGAGGAGGGGCGGCTTGCGCTGCCGCCCGAGCGCGACCAGAACATCATGTTCATGGAGGGCGCGGCCTATCTGGAGGCCCAGGGCTATCTGCATTACGAAATTTCCAATTTCGCGCGCATGGGCTTCCAGTGCCGGCACAATCTCGGCTACTGGGAGGGCATGGATTATCTCGGCCTGGGGCCTTCGGCCACCTCCACCATCGCCGGGCGCCGCTGGACCAATCCCGCGAGCCAGCGCGCGTGGGACAACAAGGTGCGCACCGGGGCTCTCGGCCAGGCGCCGGAAGTGCTCACGCCCACGGTGCGCGTGCTCGAGCTCATCATGCTGCGCCTGCGCACGGCGCGCGGGCTGCGCCTCAAGGCCTACCGCGACCTCACCGGGCGCGACTTTCTGCGCGACCACCAGCGCCTCGTCCAGGCCCTGCACGAGAACGGCCTCATCCGCATCCGCAACGGCTACCTGAGCCTTACGCGCAGCGGCATGCTCGTCTCCAACGCCATCATGGCCAACCTGTTCGAGCGCACGGAAGCCGTGCTCACCCGCGAGCCCATCGCGGCCGAGGGTGCGCCCGTGGCGGTGGCGCCGGCCAAGGAGGAGGGCGCCGCCATCCCGCTGGCGGCCACACCGCCGCGCAAGCCGGCCACCGGCCCGGAGATACGGCCCGTGGTCTGGCCCACGG
>CAMWVJ010000248.1 GCA_947177645.1 uncultured Desulfovibrio sp. | reverse complement strand
AGCGGTGTGCGCGCCGCCCAGGGCTTTCTCCGGGAAGATGCGGCCGGCGCCGCCTGCCCGGATGCGGGTCAACAAGGAATGGAATCTTGAGGATACTGCCATGAAACGGATCGCTCTTGCACTCATCATCTCGCTCCTGCTTCCCTGCGCCGCGCTGGCGGCGTCCGACACCGCCATCCCAACCATGGATCAGGCCGGACTCACGGCCATGCTTGAGAAAAACAAGGGCAAGGTGGTCATCCTGAACTTCTTTGCCACCTGGTGCCCGCCCTGCCGGGTGGAGATCCCCGAGCTCGTCAAGGTGCGCGCGGCCTATCCCGAGTCCGAGCTCCTGCTGGTGGGCCTCTCCGTTGATGAGACGAGCGCGCCGGTGGTGCCCTTCATCAAGAAGGCCGGTGTCAACTATCCCGTCTATATGGCCGCGCAGGACGTGACCGACGCCTACCGCGTGACCAGCGTGCCGCACAATGCCTTTTTCGCCAGGGACGGGCACCTGGTCATTTCCGAACCCGGCATGGCCGAGGCCCATGTCATCCGGGAGCTGGTGGATGAGCTGCTTGGCAAGAAATAGCCAGAGCGCGCCGGCCCCCGAAGCGCAAGCCGCGTCGGGCGGCAGGCTCGTCACGGTTTTCAGCGCGGAGGACATCGCCGGCCGCGTCCGGGGCATGGCGAAGGAAATCGACGCCTGCTACGGCGACGAGCCCCTGGTGGCCGTGTGCGTCCTCAAGGGCGCCTGCATCTTTTTCAGTGATCTCGTGCGCGCCCTGCGCAACAGCAAGCTGGAGCTCGAGTTCATCCGCATCGCCAGTTACGGCATGGGCACGGCCAGTTCCGGGCAGGTGGTGTTCAGCAAGGATGTGGAGAACGACATCCGCGGCAAGCATGTGCTGCTCGTGGAAGACATCGTGGACAGCGGGCGCAGCATGCGCTTCGTGCTGGATACCTTTGCGGCGCGCGGGCCGCGCAGCCTGCGCGTTGCCGCCCTGGTGAACAAGACCGGGCGCCGGGAGAAGGAAGTGTCCGTGGATTTTATCGGCTTTTCCCTCGATTCCGGCTTTCTTGTGGGCTATGGGCTGGACTATGCCGAACGCTACCGGGCGCTGCCCGGTATTTACGAGCTGGAGCCGGCCAAGGGCTAGAAGGCCCCTGGCCGTCAACGTGCTTTCTGGAGTCATGGCATGGAAGTGAAATGTCCGCAGTGCGCGAGCCGGTTCAACCTGCCCGATGCCGCCGCCAAGCCGGGCGCCAAGTTGCGTTGCGCCGTCTGCAAGACAGTGTTTTCGCTGCCCGGGCAACCGGGGACCGCCGCGGCGCCGTCGGCAGCCCCACAGGCGGCGCGCAAGGAAGCCCCGAAGGAGCCGCTGCCCGAGTTCAGCCGCAAGCGGGGCGGCCGTGGCAAGCTCTGGCTGGTCCTCCTGCTCATCCTGCTGCTCGCAGGCGGCGGGGCCGGCGCCTGGTTCTACTTTTTCCACCAGAAGGAGACGCCGCCGAGCGAGGCGGACATCGCCAAAAAGGTGGAACTGCTCACCATGCGCAACGTGCGCCAGTACAATGTGCTCAATGAAAAGGTGGGCAAGGTCTTCGTCATCGAGGGGCGGGTGGTCAACGAATTTCCCGAACCCAAGGAGCTTATCGCCCTCGAGGGCGCCATCTACGACAAGGACAAGAAGCCGCTGGCCGTCAAGAAGCAGTTGGCGGGCACGCAGCTTTCGCTCTTCCAGCTCCAGGTGTTGAGCGAGAAGGAGATGGAAGCCTTCCTCAACAACAAGGTCGAGATCCTGACCAACAATACCAATGTCCCGCCGGGCGGGGAAGTGCCCTTCATGATCCTGTTCTATGACCCGCCGGACGATGTGGCGGAATTTGGCGTCAAGATCGTGGATGTGAAGGACGCCGGCAAGTAGCGGACTTTTCCGGCCGTGCAATGCCGGATGTTTTGGAGACCAAAGGAGCCTGACGGCAGTACCGTCAGGCTCCTTTACATATGCGGTCACGCTGCGAGCGCGCCGCCATGACAGCTTTCGTCAGCAGCTCTGCTGGATTGCCGTCCGCAGTGCCGCGCGGGCCTGTGCGGCCTCGGCCTCCAGCTCGCCCTTGCGGCCGGCGCTGATGCCGAGGCTCTGCGCCAGGGCGTCCAGATAGCCGCGTTCCATGAAGTGGTCGATGTCGATGACCGAGCAGGACAGCCGGTACACATCCTCGGCCTGTTCGGGCGTGCGCGTCTGCGCGGCGATCTTCGCGGGGTCGATGGTCTCGCTCTGGATGCGTTCAAGGACGACGCCCGCATCCTGGTCGCCGAGCATGGTCTGGAGCACCTTCTGCATCCGCTGGCGCTCGGTGGCGTCGATGTTGCCGTCGGCGCGCGCCGCATAGACCATGGCGCGCATGACGAGTTCGGCCGTGGGGTCGGCGGCGTCCACACCGGCGCCCCGGCTCCTTTCTTCCGCCTGCGCCTCGGCCTGCTGGCCGGCTGCCCATTTGCGGTAGAAGTTCCACGCGACGGCGCCGGCGCCGGCGAGCGCCACATTCTTGAGCAGGTCGCCGGTGGCGAAGTCGCCGAGCACGGCGCCCAGGGCGCCCGCGCCGAGCAGGCCGCCGAGCCCGCCCGGGGTGCTGTTCCCGAGGTCGCGGGCCGCGGATTTGGCCTGGCCGGTCAGGATCTCCAGGGCGGAGCCGAAGGAATCTGTATTGAGAACGTCAAAAATCGACATGGTTTTCTCCTGTGCAAAGGGTTTCTGTGGCCCGGCGCGGTTCGCGCAGGGAAGTCGCCGTGCCCCTGCGTGGCCGGCTCCCTGCCTTATCCTAAACAAGAAGACGCTGACCGGCAAGGAGGGCCGGAAAAGACCAGCCCCGTCACTAAACGGGCCGCGACCGCATGGCGCGCGCGAGCAGCACGGCCACGCACGAGGCGACGAGCAGCCCGGGCGTCGCGGCATAGGCGCCCGTCATCTCCAGCACGAGCACGATGCTCGTCAGGGGCGCGTGCTCCGCGGCGGCAAAGGCCGCCGCCATGCCCATGGTGATAAAGGCCGCCATGCCCCCGCCGCCGGCGATGCCGGCTGCCGCAAAGCCCATGGCGCACAGGCCCCCGGCCACCCCGCCCAGGGCAAGGATGGGCACCATGACGCCCGCGGGCACGCCCGAGCCGTAGCAGAAGGCCGTAAACAGGAGCTTGGCGCACAAAAAGGCGAGCAGGGTGGAGGCGACGGTGCCGGCTTCCATGGCGGTGAAGATGGAAAGCCCCTCGCCGGTGGCCTGCGGATAGATGAACAACATCACGGCCGCCCCCAGAAAGGGGAG
>CAMWVJ010000247.1 GCA_947177645.1 uncultured Desulfovibrio sp. | reverse complement strand
CCGCCCATGCTGTAATGCTGGGTGGGCCTGACCGGAATAAGCTGGTGGATGGGGTTCACGCCGAGGAAGTGCCGGCAGATGTCGTACACTTCGCGCAAATTGGTCGTGATGTGCTTTTCGCCCAGATGCCGGATGTCGAGCCAGAGGTGGTCGCCGTAGGGGCTTTTCACGCCGAAGCCCTTGCGCATGTGCTCGGTCATGCGGCGCGAGACCACGTCGCGCGAGGCAAGCTCGGCCTTTTCCGGCTCATAGTCGGGCATGAAGCGGTATTCGTTGACATCGAGCAGGGTACCGCCGTCGCCGCGGCAGCCCTCGGTGACGAGGATATCGGTGGGCACGGTGCCCGTGGGGTGGAACTGCACGGCCTCCATGTTGCCGAGCGGCACGACGCCCGTATCCTGCGCGATGATCTGGCCGCCGCCGTCGCAAATGACGGCATTGGTGGTGGCGCGGTAGAGGCGCCCGAAACCGCCGGTGGCGATGAGCGTGGCGTTGGCGATATAGGCCTCAAGCTCGCCGGTGCGCAGGTTGCGGGCGATGACGCCCATGCAGCGCTCGCCGTCGTGGATCAGGGCCTCGGCCTGCATGCGGTCATGCACCTGCACGCCCAGTTGGAGCATGCGGTTGTCGAGCGTGAAGAGCACAGCATGGCCCGTGCCGTCCGAGGTGTAGCAGGTGCGCCACTTGGCCGTGCCGCCGAAGGCGCGGGAGTGGATGAGGCCCTCGTTTTCTTTCTTTTCCGTGGCCTGGAAGGGCTTGCCGCCCTTGTAATAGGTGTGCTCGCCCGGGACGACGCGGTTCCACGGCACGCCCATGAAGGCCATTTCGCGCATGGCGATGGGCGCCTGCTCGGCGAAGATGCGGGCCACTTCCTGGTCACAGCCCCAGTCCGAGCCCTTGACCGTGTCGTTGAAATGGATCTCCGGCGAGTCGCCGTCGCCCATGATGGAATTGCCGAGCGCCGCCTGCATGCCGCCCTGCGCGGCCGAGCTGTGCGAGCGCCGGGGCGGCACGATGCTCAGGCAGATGACGTTGTAGCCGGCCTGGGCGGCCTCCACTGCCACGCGTTCCCCGGCCAGACCTGCGCCCACCGAGAGGACATCACAATAATGGATCTGCATTGTTCCCCTCCTATTGCACTGCCTGGATGAGGGCGTCGCCAATGAACCACACGCGGGTGATGGAGCAGGTGCCCAGCAACAGATAGGCGCCCATGACGATCCAGATGGTCTTGCGCCAGAATTCGCGCCGCGCCCGGGAAATAAGGCCGTATTTCACGCCGATACGGTAGACGCCGATGCCGGTGTGGAGGATGCACGCCGGCAGGAAAAAGACATAGAAGACCACCCAGCCCTCATGCAGGCGGATGGCGCTCTTGTCGACCTCAAGCGGCATGTCGATCATCACCGAATAGACATGGAAGAAGGCGCCCACGAGGATGATGGTGGCCGTGACCACCTGCACGAGCCAGAGGCTCGTGTCCGCGTCGCCAAGCTCCCTGCTGTGCTGGAAATAGACGCGCAGCTCACCGGCGCGGAAGGGCATCTTGCGCGCCGCTATCCAGAAATGGAGCACGATGATGAGCAGGATGAGCGGCGCGGCCACCTGGGCGAGATAGATCTCTTCCATGAACCAGCCGATCCAGTCCGTGATTTTCGGGCTTATGACGACGCTGCCCTCGAGCACGAGGTGCACGCAGATAAAGAGCGCGAGCACGGCGCCGGAGAGAGCCTGCCAGAAATCCAGACGGGACGGGGCCTCTTGCGGGGATCGTGGAGTCATGGCTTCTCCTCACAATTTGCGGTACGGCTTTTGCCCGGCTTCATAATAGTCGCAGCCCTCGCTGTCTATGACCACGATGGCCGGGAAATCTTCCACTTCCATGGCGGCCAGCGCCTCGGGGCCCAAGTCGGGCCAGGCGAGCACGGTATATTTCTTGATGCGCTCGGCGATGAGCGCGCCCGCCCCGCCCACGGCCGCCAGATAGGGCACACCGTTCTTCTTCATGGATTCCACCACTTCCGGCTTGCGGTAGCCCTTGCCGATCATGCCCTTCAGCCCCTCGTCCATGAGGCGCGGGGCATAGGCGTCCATGCGGCCGGCGGTGGTGGGTCCGGCCGAGCCCACGGCCTTGCCCGGCTTGGCGGGCGTGGGGCCAACGTAGTAGACGACCTGCCCGGTGAGGTCGACGGGAAGCCCCTCGCCCCTGTCGAGGCATTCGACCATGCGCTTGTGCGCGGCGTCGCGCGCGGCGAGGATGGTGCCCGTGATGAGCACCTTTTCGCCGGCCTTGAGGCTGCGCGCCGTGGCATCGTCAAAAGGTGCGGTGATCCTTCTCGCTTCGGCCATGAGTCGCCTCCTAAAGCACGGCTTCGGCATGCCGCGCGGCATGGCAGTTGATGTTCACGGCCACCGGCAGCGACGCGATGTGCGTGGGCGCCCACTCCACATGCACGGCCACCGCCGTGGTCTCGCCGCCGAGGCCCTGGGGGCCGATGCCGGTCTTGTTGATGAGGTCAAGCAGCTCGTCCTCAAAGGCCGCATAGCGCGGGTCATGGTTGCGCGTGCCGATGTCGCGCGCGGCCGCGCGCTTGGCACACAGGCAGGCCAGCTCCATGTTGCCGCCGATGCCCACGCCCACCACCATGGGCGGGCACGAATTGGGGCCAGCAGCCTTCACCGCGTCGAGGATGACCTTGCGCACGCCCTCAATGCCGTCAGCGGGCACGAGCATTTTCAGGACGCTCTTGTTCTCCGAACCCGCGCCCTTGGGGGCGACGCGCAGGCGGATCTGGTCGCCGGGCACGATGCGGGTATGGATGACGGCCGGCGTGTTGTCCTTGGTGTTCCTGCGCTCGAAGAGCGGCTCCTCCACGCTGGACTTGCGCAAAAAGCCGTCCACATAGCCCTCGTGGATACCCTTGTTGACGGCTTCCACAAAGTCGCCGCCGGTGATGTGCACATCCTGGCCTACGTCGGCGAACACCACGGCGAGGCCCGTGTCCTGACAGATGGGCACCTGCTCGCGCTCGGCGATGTCCGCATTTTCGAGCAACTGGTCGAGGATGTCGCGCCCCACGGACGAGGGCTCGCTGGCCTTGGCCTTTTCGAGCGCCGCCCGCATCTCCTCCGGCAAGTCGCAGCAGGCCTGCACAGCCAGTTTGGCCACCGCCGCAGTGATTTCTTCAGCCGGTATTTCCCGCATATGCCCTCCCCGGAGGTTTTTCTGCTCATGACCGCGTATATTGAGTGGTCACTCAAACAGTTTTTGGGGCAAGCAGTTTTTTTGACCCGCACAGGCTGCACC
>CAMWVJ010000246.1 GCA_947177645.1 uncultured Desulfovibrio sp. | reverse complement strand
ATTCTTCCGGCACCAGCACCCGTCTTCCGCTTCGCTCCAGACGGAATTAAGGAAGATTTCTCCACTGCTTAGTGCAACACAGCCTTATCTACTGGCCGGGCTTCAGTTCCACGCAAGGCGCTGGAGGGGCACGGTGACCGAGGCGAGCCACGCCTGCGCGGCCGCGCTCTCCGGGCTGGCGTCGGGCGGCTCAGTGAGCCCCAAGTCCCGCCAGCGGGCGCCATACCAGGGAAAGGTCAGGGCCAGCGCCGCATGCAGGGCCTTGCGCGCGGGGATGAGCATGTCCTCGGGGCGGCTTTCCGTGCAAATCTCGCCGGGGGCGCAGGGCCGCTCAAGCACAAGATAGCGGCGACAGGCCAGCGGCCGCACCGCATAGACGGAACACGAACCGTCGAGCAGGAAGGGGCAGGGACGGCGCAACGGCTCGGGCTCGGCGGCGCACTGCTCCGCGTGCTGCGCCTCCAGCCGGGCGCGGATGTCCGGCGCGAGCCGGAAGCGCATCTGGGCGCGCATGACGAGAAATTCCAGCGGCGTCACCGGGATGGGCTGCCGGCAGCAGGTGTCGCAGCCCGGACCGCAGGCCACGCGCCGCCCGGCCTCGCGCGCGGCAGCCACTGCCGCGTCCACGCTGGCGTCCACGAGGGCGCAGGCCTCGAGCATGAGGGCGGCGCCGGGGAGGGCGCGTTCCAGCGCCGGGTCGCGGTGGCGGCTATTCAGCGGCCGCATTGGCCGCGTACTGGCGCACAAAGGCGAGGGCGCTCTCCCTGTCCGTCACTTCGCCGGCGATCTGCGCCTGGAGCAGGGCGTCGCGGATGAGGCCCACGAGCCGTCCTGGCGAGAGCTGCGTCTCTTCCATGATCTCGTTGCCGTTGAGCAGCGGCTCCAGCATCTGCTCGGGCGTTTCGGCGCGATCCAGATACTTCATGTTGTGGTTGAAGGAGGTGAAGCTGTCCTCCTGCGCCTGCAAATCGGCGCGGGCCATGGCGATGAGGCGCGGCGTCTCGCCCACGGCCTTGAAGCGGCGGATGCCCCGGTCCGTCATCATGAAGTGGAAGCGCATGTGGTGCTCGACCAGGTGGCAGATGAGGTCGGCGTCCTCCTGGGCGAAATGCAGACGGCGCAGGATCTTGCGCACCACCTTGGCGCCCACGCGGTGGTGCTGGTAATAGGTCCAGCGGCCGTCGAAATACTCGGCCGTGAACAGCTTGCCCACATCGTGGAAGAGCATGGCCATGGTGCCGAGCCAGTCGTAGTGGAAACCCTCCTCGGGGTAATATTTCATGCACTTGAGCGTGTGCTCGAAGACATTGCCCTCGGTGTCGCCCTTGTCGTTGGACTGCGGCACGCAGTCGAGCGCCGCCACCTCGGGGATGAGTCCCTGGAGGATGTGGGCGTCATAGAGCAGGCGCACGAAGCGGTACATGGACTCGGCGGCCACCTTGCGCCACTCCTCCATGATGTCGCGCGCGGGAACGTAATCGTTGACGCGCACCGAGGCGCGCACGATGGCCATCCAGGTGTTGGGCTCGATGGGCGCGTCGAAATTGGCGGCAAAGCGCAGGGCGCGCACGGCGAGCAGGTAGTTGTGGCGCAGGGTCTCGTCCGGCAGGCCCACCAGGCGGATGCCGCCGCCCTTCAGGTCGGCGAAGCCCTCGTACTGGTCGCCCGTGGGGATGGGGCTGCCGAAGCCGGTGAGCCTGAGCTGCAGGCGCTCGCGCGGGTTGAGCTGCGCCGCCATGGAAGGCGTGACGCGCAAGAGCGAAAGCTCCGGGTGGCTCGCGTTGGCCGCCTCCAGCGGATAGAAGCGGAAGAGCACGCCGTTTTCCGTGAGCTCGCCCACGGCGCGCTTGCCCTCCTCGAGGTTCATCTTGGGGAAGAGCCGCACCAGGGTCTCGCCCGTGGCCTCGCAGGCGATGTCAACGGCCGGCAGGTCGGGCTGCCCCGGCTTGCGGCCGGCCAAAAGATGCTCCTGGAGGGGGGCGTTGATCACATGGGCGTCATACCCGTTGCGGAGCAGGGTCTTGCAGAGGGAAACGGCATCCTTGAGCGCCTGATGCATGCGGAACTCCTTGGGCAGGGCGGCAGGGAGATGCGCTGCCGCCGGGTACTGCCCCAAGTATCAGGGCACGCGCCCCGGAAGTCAAGCATGCCGCCCTGTTGCGGCGGATGGCCGGCGCAAAAAAGGGGAGCCGAGGGCTCCCCTTTTTTGCAGGCATGTGCAGCGCAGCGCTAGTCGCCGAAGTGCCCGGCCTCGCGCTTGACGGAGAGGGCGATCTTCCAGAGCAGGGAGAGCACCAGCGCGCCCACGGCATAGACGCCCAGCGCCACGGCGCACTCCTTGAAGGTGGGCATATAGGGCGTGAAGGCCTCGAACATGTTGGGCGTGAAGCCGCCGATGAGCAGGCCGAGGCCCTTGTCGATCCAGCTGGCCGCCACCAGCATGATGAGCGCGAGCGGCAGGAGGCGGCTCGTGCGCAGCTGCGGCGGGATGAGGATGGCGAGCGAGCCGAAGGCCATGATGACCGCGGCCCACATCCAGTAGCTCACCCACGCGAGGTGGCCGCCATGCCCGGAGAACAGGAACATGATGGGCTCCATGTGGCCCGGGATGTTGCTGTAGAAGGCGGTGAACAGCTCGAGCAGGTAGAAGAACACGTTGACGCACATGGCGTACACGATGATGGTGGCGAGCGTCCTGATGGCGTCCTTGCCGGGGTCGAAGCCGGTGAGCCTGCGCACCACGAAGAGCAGGAGCAGCAGGATGGCGGGACCGGAGCAGAACGCCGAGGAGAGGAAGCGCGCCGCCATGATGGCCGTGAGCCAGTAGTGGCGCCCGGGGATGCCCGCGTAGAGGAAGGCCGTGACCGTGTGGATGGAGAAGGCCCAGAGGATGGAGATGTAGATGAGCGGCTTCACCCACTTGGGCGGGTCGGTGTCCTTGAGCTCGGCCTCCAGCGTGACCCAGCCGATGACGATGTTCAGGCCGAGATAGCCGCAGAGCACGATCATGTCATAGAACATGACCGAGTTGGGCGTGGGATAGAGCATGACGTTGAGCATCCGCTGCGGCTGCCCCAGGTCCACCACGATGAAGAGCGCGCACATGATGACGGCGGCCACGGCCATGAACTCGCCGAAGATGATTATGCGCTTGAACTTCTTGTAATGGTGGAAATAGGCCGGCAGTACGAGCATCACCGCCGAGGCGGCCACGCCCACGAAGTAGGTGAACTGCGAGATGTAGAGGCCCCACGAGACATCGCGGTTCATGCCCGTGATGCCGAGGCCGTTGAAGAGCTGGTCAAGGTAGACGAGCCCGC
>CAMWVJ010000245.1 GCA_947177645.1 uncultured Desulfovibrio sp. | reverse complement strand
CCCTCGCCAACCTCATCCTGGCTGCTGCCCCGACCGCCAGCGCCATCCACGCAACGCGCACCGGCTGACCCTTCCAAACGAGAAGCACCATGAGCATGGAAACTCCTCAAGCCAGCGCTTCGGACATCCTCGAAGCCCTGCGGTCCGGCGACAATGACGCCGCCCGCAGCGCGGCCTTCAGCGCCGGCGACCTTGCCCTGAAAGAGGCCATCCCCTACCTCTGCGAGCGGATCAAGAGCGGCAATATCGGCGTCCAGGAGGCGGCGGAATACGGCCTGCGCAAGATCCGCGGCCCCCAGGCCATCGAGGCCCTGCTGCCCCTGCTCGCCAGCGACGAGGCCCCGGTGCGCAACGTCGCCATGGACATCCTGCGCGAGATCGGTGTGGACGCCATTGACGCCATGCAGCCCTATTTGCGCGGCGACGATGCCGACCAGCGCATCTTCATCACCGACATCCTCGGCTATTGCCGCAGCCACCGCTCGGCCATCCTGCTCGGCGACGCCCTCCTCAAGGACCCGGAAGTCAATGTGCGCTACCAGGCGGCGGTGAGCCTCGGCAACCTCGCCTATCCCGAATCGGTGAACAATCTCTGCCAGGCCATGCACGACGAGGAATGGGTGCAGTTCGCCGTGGTGGAGGCGCTCGCCAAGATCAACGATCCCGCGGCCATCAGCGCCCTCATCAAACTTTTGCCGCTCTCTTCCGTGCTCGTGAGCGCGGCCATCGTGGACGCCCTAGGCGAGCTTGGCGACATCAAGACCGTGCCCATGCTCTTCAACGCGCTGGAAAATGTCAGCGACATCCTGCGGCACAAGATCGTCAAGGCCATCGTGCAGATCCTCAAGGGCCGCGCGCTCACCCTGCTCGCGCCCAAGTCGCAGGAGCGGCTGCGCGAATACCTGCTCGACGCCCTCACGGACAACGACGAGGAGATCCAGATCGCGGCGCTTCAGGGCCTGAGTTCCATCGGCACGGGCGAGGCGAGCAACGACATCCTCACCCTCGCCCAGACCATCGACCCGGAGCGCCAGCCCGAGCTTTACGAGGCCGCCGTGCGCGCCCTGGCGGCCATCGGCTATAATGAGGTCGTGCGTGACGCCCTGCGCAGCGAGGACGAGACCCGCATCACCATCGCCATGGAAGCCTGCCAGCTCATGGAGGACAAGCGGCCCCTCGAAGAGTTCAAAAACCTCTTCTGGCGCGTGGGCCGGGAGCTTCAGCGCGCGGCCGTGGCCGAGGTGGCGCAGCTCGGCACCTGCGACGATGTGCCTTTCTTCCTCTCGGTCATCGACGAATGCAAGGACGCCGAAGTGCTCAAGAGCGCCCTCGCCTTCTTCGGCAACCAGCACACCTGCCCGGATGTGGAAGACGTGGTCTTCGCCCAGCTCGACCACCGCTATGTGGACGTGAAGGAGATGGCGCTCGAGGCCTGCATCAACCTGCACAGCGCCATGCTCAACGAGCGCTTCAAGAAGCGCGCCCACAGCGACGACGTGATGCAGCGCATGATGGCCGTCTATGCCCTCGGGCGCTACAGCGTCACCGAAAACATCGCCGAGATCACCGACGCCCTCGAGGACGCGGACCCGTCCATCCGGCGCGTGGCCGTGGAGGCCTTCCTCAACATGGGCGCCGCGGCCGAGCGCTACCTGCCGCGCCTTTTGCCGCGCCTCTATGATGAAGACAAGGACGTGCGCCTCGCCCTCGTCGACCTGCTCGGGCAGATAGGCACCCCGGCGGTGATGCCGCATCTCATCACGGCCCTGCGCGATGAGAACGACTGGGTGCGCATCCGCGCCATCGAGGCCCTGGGCGTCAACAAGAACCATGAGGCGGTGCCCACCCTGGCCGGCATGCTCGAAGATGCCGAGCCGATGGTGGTGTTCCGCATTATCGAGGCCCTGGGGCGCATCGGCGGCAATGTGGCCTTCGGCGTCCTTCTGGGCATGACCGACCACGAAGACCCGGAAATCCAGCACGCGGCGGCGGATGCCGTGGCCGCCATCCAGGCCGAACAGGAGTAGCTATGGCGACCTCTCCTACGCAAGACAAGCCTTCGTTCTTCAAGGCCGGCGACACGGCGCAGCGTTCCGCGACGACCGGAGCCACGGCCGCCCGCGGAGCCGAGGCGGACAAGCCCACTTCGCTCTACAAGCCAAGGCCCACCTCCGCCTTTGCCACGGGCGCGGCGGGTGCCGGCAAGGACGCGACACAGCGCCCCTTTGCGGCCGACCGCACGCCCACGTCGCCCTTTGCGAAGCCGGGCCAGACCACTACCGCGCAGACGGCCACGGCGGCGCGGCCCTTCTCCTCGTTGCGCACCGGCGCCCAGCCCGCCCCGGGGGAAAGCCCGCCTTCCCGTTTTTCGAGCCTTTCCCGCACGGCCGCGCAAACAGCGCAGCCCGCCACGGCGCGCCCGGCGACGACTGCCGCAAGGCCGGTCTCCCTGCGCACAACGGCCGGCGGCGAACCCACGCCCTCGCCCACCAGCGCCTTCCGCAGCAAGACGGACGCCCCGGCGCCCCGCGCCACCTCGCCCTTCCGCAAGGATTTGCAGATCAGCGACGAGGAATTCCTGCTGCTTCGGGATTTCATCTACCAACAGTGCGGCATCTTCATCGCCGAGAACCGCAAGTACCTCGTGGAGAACCGCCTTTCCAACCGCATCAAGGAACTGAACCTCAAGAGCTATAACGAGTATTACAACTTCCTCCGCTTCGACGCGAGCCGCAAGCAGGAGCTGAACAAGCTCTTCGAGGTCGTCACCACCAACGAGACGAGCTTTTTCCGCAATCCGCCGCAGCTCGAGGTCTTCCAGCGGGTGGTTCTCGCCGAGGCGCTGGACCAGGCGCGCAAAAGCGGCCAGAAGAAGCTGCGCATCTGGTCGGCCGGCTGCTCCACCGGCGAGGAACCCTATACCCTCGCCATCATCCTCCACGAGACGCTGAAAAACGACATCGGCAACTGGGACATCAAGATCACTGCCAACGACCTTTCGGAAGCCGTGCTCGCGGCGGCGCGCCGGGGCATCTACAACGAGTATGCGCTGCGCACCACGCCCAAGGAGATGGTGGACAGGTACTTCCACAAGGACGGCAACGTCTACAAGCTGGACGCGGCGCTCAAGCGCCTGGTCTCGTTCGGGCAGATCAACCTGAGCGACAAGGAACAGCTCAAGCGCGTCGAAAAGTCGCAGATCGTCTTTTGCCGCAACGTCATCATCTATTTTGACGACGACATGAAGCGCAAGGTCATCAACGCCTTTTATGACAATCTCCAGCCCAAGGGCGTGCTGCTCATCGGCCATTCGGAATCGCTGCAC
>CAMWVJ010000244.1 GCA_947177645.1 uncultured Desulfovibrio sp. | reverse complement strand
GGCCGGAACGACTGCTCCGCACACCCCCGCCGCCAGGGTGAGCTCCGCGCCCGTGGCGAGGATCTGCACGGAATAGTCCTTGCCGAGCGTGAGCGCCGTCTCCGTCCGGCCATTGGTGGAAAAGGTCACGGCAACGTCTTCGGGCCTGTACACCCGGAAGGGGATGGCATAGGCGGCGTCTTCGCCCGTGACGGTATAGCGGACAAGCAGGGGCAGCTCGGCAAGCATGAAGACCTCCTAGCGGGCCAGATACCCGAGATACACGTCCACCTTGCCGGTGAGGCCGCCGGCGAGCTGCATCTTCACGAAGTCCTTGCAGTCGGGCAGCACGAGCTTGGCCATGATGTCCCCGGTGTTGAAGGTGCCCTCGGCCAGCGTCAGCACCGGCCCGTCAGCCTTGGCCGTGAAGGTGCCGTCCGCCTCGTCGCTTTCCAGGATGCTCAGGCTGAGGGCATCAGCCTCCACCTCATCCCCGGCGGCCGCGAGGACGACGCAGAGGCTGCCGTGGTGCCTGCCCACGGCCAGGGCGTCCGTGGTGGCCGTGGTGCCCGTGAGTTCCAGCCCGCGCGCGAAATACTGGTCATGCCAGCGGTTTTCCGAACCGTATTCAAAGCCCATGTTCCCCTCCTTAGTTCACCTTGGCTTCGTCGCCGTCGGGCAGGTTGTACGAGCCGATGACCTTCACGCCGTTGATGTCGCCAATGGCCGTCTTCAGGCTGCCGTCATTGACGGTCATCTGGAGGTACGTCTTCTTGATGGCGCTCATGGTCTTCTGAAGGATCTTGTGGTTGCCGAAGATGTAGGTGTTCTCGGCGGTGCCGCGCACGGCCGCGATGGCGTCCTCGAGCATGTCCAGCGTGGGCAGGTTCTCGGCGTTCACATTGACGATGGCGTGCACGGCCCGCTCAGGCGCGAGGTTCTGCCAGCCGAAGCGGCCGCGGTATTCCACGCCGTAGCCGAGCACGCCGGGGGACTGGCGCAGGTGGTAGAGGCTGCCGCCATTGAGCGGCGTGATGTCCACGAGCCGCCCCTGGTTGAAGCCGTTGGGGTCATAGATGCCGATGTTGACCTCCTTGTCGAAGCGCACCACCATGACCGTGTAGCACTTGGCCGTCGCCTCGCCCTTGGTGACGAGCTTTTCCTTGAGCGCGGCCTTGCGCCAGTGGTCGCGCCAGATGGCGAGCTCGGTGTCCATGCCCGCCTTCTTGAGGATGGCCGACTCGCGCCGGGCGAAATACTTGGCCGCGCCGCCGAACTGGTCGGCCTTGTCCTTGGAGACCTCCATCTCGCCGCCGAGCACCGAGACGTAGGTCTGGCGCAGGTTGGACGCGGCTTCCATGCCCGGGAGCGGCGCGCCCAGCTCCACGAAGGAGGGGCCGCTCACGCGCTTGAGCACTTCTTCCACGTTCCAGAGCCCGTGCGTCGCCGGGATCCACTTGAGCATGGCCAGGATGGGCGCCTCCTCGGTGAGATAGTCCACGAGCTCGGGGCGCTTCTTCGCCTTGTCGAGCGCGATTTCCTTGAGTGTCTGCGGAACCATGTCAGGCATTGCCTTTCCTCCTTGCTGTTTGCGCCTGCCCGGCGTTACTTGAACATGTTTTTGTAGGTGTCTTCCGCGCTTTCCGGCTTGTCGGAGGCGCCCGCGCCCGCGCCGCCCGAAAGGCTGTCTTCGGCGATGAGGCTGCCCACGGCGTGGAAGGCCTCCACGATGGCCGGATCATTGCTCATGCCCGTGAAGGCCAGCGCTTCCGAGAGGCGGCCGCCGAGCCGCTTGTCGAGCGCGGTAACAGCCTTGAGCGCAAGGGCGCTGTTCTCCTCAAAGCGGCTGCCCCATTGTTTCTGGAGCGCCGCCTTGCCGGAGGCGAGGGCCGCGTCGTGCATCTCCTTGTTGGCCGCCAGCTGCCAGTCGAGCAGCGCCTGCGCCTGGCTGGGCGTGATGCCCTTGTCCACGCAGAACTGGCGGAAGCTGTCCGACACGGCCTTGTCCACGGTGAGCCCTTCGGGATAGCGGAGCTCCACGTCCTCGGGCTTGAGCGCCGGCGTATACGACATGCCGCGTTCCAAGGCCTTGAGGGCGTCCGCCTCGCTGGCCATGTCCTTGAGCTTGTCCGCCCAGGCCGCGGGCAAGGTGCCGCGCCAGTCGGCCGCAGGGGAAGGTGCCGTGCCGGGTGCCGGGGCCGGCGCGCCCGCAGGTTCCGGGGCAGTTGCCGGCGCGGGGCTTTCTGTGGTGCCACCTTCGGGCGCAGCCGTTCCGGGGTTCAGGTCTTCAGCCATTTCTCTCCTCCATCATTTCCGCGCCTCCAATCCCTGCAAGGCGCGCCATGAGTTTCACGCAGGCCGCGGGATGCGCGGCCGCCACATCCGCCAATATCCACTGGCCCATGTTGTGCCAGTTCATGTCCGCGGCGTCTGAAAGCTGCCCCATGACCTTCATGCCCCGGAGCAGCCGCTCCATGACGCGCAAGCCCGCTTCCGTCGCCAGCACCTCGTGGAGGTCCCGGAGGGCGTTGCGGCGTTCTTCCTCCGCCGCCCGCTTCTGTTCTTCGGTCATGCGCCGGCCCCGCCTTCAGCCGCATCCGCGCCCAGCACCTCGCCGGCCACGGTGCCCTCGGTCTTCACGTTGCCGAGCCGGGCCATCTGCTGCAGCATCTGCGCCTCGGCCATTTGTTGCTGCTGCGCGGCCTGCGCTTGCGCCCGGGCCTCACGCATCGCCGCCACGGTCTCGTCCGAACGGATGACCGAGGCCGGAACCCCGAGCCGCTGCGCGAGTTCATCGACGGCCTGCTCAAAGTCGAACTTGTCCACGATCTCCGGCGCCGCCTGGAGCATGGGCAGCAGCATCTCAAACAGGTTCGAGATGGCCACCGCCCCCGAATGCTCCAGCATCTGCGCCATGGGCGACTGGTAGCTCACGTTGAGCGAGGCAAAGGGCGAGAGCCCGTCGGGCGGCACGGGCAAGAGGCCCGCGTCGTCCAGCAGGTCATAGGTGCGCTCCAGCACGGGCGAGAGGATGCGCGGCTCGTAGCTCGACACCGTTGGCCCCATGAGCTCCGCGCTGCGCCGGCGCCTGTCCATGTACTCGGTCATGGTCATGCCAGCAGGGCGCGTCTCCAGGCTCATGTTGGCGAAGATGTTGGCCATCATCACGTCCTCGAGGCGCAGGGAAATCTGGTTGATCTCCTCCTGCACATGGGCGATGGCCGGCCCGAAATTGATCTCATAGAGCGGCCGCAGGCTGTCCTGCTGGTTCCCCAGGGTGGGGATGATGGCGCCCTGCGTGGTGTCGAGCTGGGCCTTGAGCGGGCCGGCCGAGACCATGGGCGGGTCG
>CAMWVJ010000243.1 GCA_947177645.1 uncultured Desulfovibrio sp. | reverse complement strand
CAGCTTCCATAACCACCTCCTTTTGGGCAAGAATAGCAGAAAGCTACAAAAATTAGAAGAGAAATGACGACACTATCAAGCCTTTTCCCCTCTTCAAGCGTCCCGCACAGGAAAAGCCCCGGACTGCCATGGCAGTCCGGGGCTTTTCAGCAACAGAACTATCGCGGCCGTCTAACCCTTGAAGGGCGAGATGGCCCGTAGGGTCTCGATGACGCCGGGGAACTTGTCGAGCACATAGTCGATCTGTTCCGCCGTGTTGTAGCGGGAGAGGGAGAGCCGGATGGAGCCGTGCGCGTAGTTGAACGGCACGCCCATGGCCCGCAGCACATGCGAAGGCTCGAGGCTGCCGGAAGTGCAGGCCGAGCCGGAACTCGCCGCGATGCCCAGGCGGTCGAGCATGAGCAGGATGGCTTCGCCCTCCACGTTCTTGAACGAGATATTGCTCGTATTGGGCAGCCGGTGCTCGATGTCGCCGTTGACGCGGCTTTCCGGGATACGTTCCAAAAGGCCATATTCCAGCTTGTCGCGCAGTCGCGCCACGTCCACGCGCTCCGCCTGCATGAATTCCGCACAGAGCTGCGCGGCCACGCCGAGGCCCACGATATAGGGCACATTTTCCGTGCCGGCGCGCCGGCCGCGCTCCTGGTGGCCGCCGCGCAGCAGCGGGCGGAAGCGCACGCCCTTGCGCACATAGAGCGCGCCGATGCCCTTGGGCGCGTTGATCTTGTGGCCCGAGAGGGAGAGCATGTCCACCGGCAGGTGATGAAGGTCGATGGGGATCTTGCCCACGGCCTGCACAGCGTCCGTGTGGAACAGGATGCCGCGGTCGCGGGCGATCTCGGCGAGCTGCTGTATGGGATAGATGTTGCCGACCTCGTTGTTGGCGAACATGATGGACACGATGGCCGTGTCGTCGCCGAGGGTGGCGGCATATTCCTCAAGGTCGAGGCGTCCCTTGTTGTCCACGCCGAGCATGGTCACGCGGTAGCCCTGGGTCTCCCAGTACCGGCACACGCTGAGCACCGCCGGGTGCTCCACGCGGGTGGTGACGATGTGGCGCCGCTCGGGCCGGCTTTGCAGCGCCGACCAGATGGCCGCATTGTCGCCCTCGGAGCCGGAGGCCGTGAAGATGATCTCGTCCGGGTCCGCACCCAGCAGGGCGGCCAACTGCTCGCGCGCGGTGTCCACAGCCTCGGCCACCTGGCCGCCGAAGCTGTGCATGCTCGAGGGATTCCCGTAAAGGTCGCCCAGATAGGGCAGCATGGCCTCCAGCACCTGCGGGGCCACGGCCGTGGTGGCATTGTTGTCCAGATAGACGACTTCCATGGATTAGGCCTCCTCCACCACGATGTCGGGTTCCACATGCTCGCGCAGCAGGCGCTGCACCAGGTTGGCGATGGTCACGTTGCTCGAGCGGCACTGCGAGCAGCGGCCGTGCAGGGAAACGACCACGCGCTTGCCGTCCACGTCGATGAGCTCGATGTCGCCGCCGTCGGCCGCGAGCTGGGGCCGGATCTCCTCGTCGATGACCTTGAGCACCTGCTGCATGCGCTGCACATTGGTGAGCTTCGGCCGGGGCTTGAGCTCCTGAACGGGCTTCTGCTTCAGCGCGGCCGCGAGGATCTCGGCGATCGCGCCCAGGCATGCGCCGCAGGCGCCGCCGGCCTTGGTGTAGGCCGTGACTTCCTCGACGGTCTTGAGATTGTTTTCGCGGATGGCGCGGATGATCTGGGCGTCCGTCACGCCGAAGCACTTACAGACGAGCTTGCCCTCTTCATGGGCATGCGGCACGGCGGGCTCGCCCTTCCACTGGCGGATGGCGGCTTCCAGCGCCTCCTGCCCCATGACGGAGCAATGCATCTTCTGCTTCGGCAGGCCGCCCAGCGCGTTGGCGATATCCTTGTTGGTAAGCTTCAGGGCCTCGTCGACGGTCATGCCCTTGATCATGTCCGTCAGGACAGAGCTCGAGGCGATGGCGCTGGCGCAGCCGAAGGTCTCGAAGCCCGCGTCCTCGATGACGCCCTTGTCGTTGATCTTGAGGTAGAGCTTGAGCGCATCGCCGCAGGCAAGGCTGCCCACTTCGCCGATGGCGTTGGCGTCGGCGAGCGGGCCCGCGTTGTGCGGGTGCAGGAAGTGGTCATGGACGGCTTCAGTGTAATTCCACATAGGTTCCTCCTCAAAGGGCGCGGCCCTTGGCCGCTTCTTCAGATGCGGCGCCGGCGCCCGGGGTAGTTTTGCACTGTTCGCTCATTTCCTGCAAGGTACAGGAGCGCAAAAATTCGCGCATGTGCCGGTCCAGGGCCTGCCAGAAGGCCCTGGTGGAGCACTGGCCCTCGTGGGTGCAGGGCTTGTTGGTGGTGAGGCAGCGCACGGGCGCGATCTCGCCTTCGAGATGCAGGAAAACGTCTTCCATATTGATGTCCGCCGCGGGCTTGGCGAGGGCATAGCCGCCGCCCGTGCCGCGCACGGCCTTGAGGATGCCCAGCGGCTTGAGCGCCCGGACGATCTGCTCCAGATAGCCGGACGAGATGCGCTCCTCCCGGGCCACCTGGCCGAGCTGAAGCAGGCTGCCCGGCGGCTGGGCGGCGAGGCGCAAAAGGAAGCGCAGGCCGTAGCGTGTTCTGGTGGAAAAGCGCATGAAAAGGGGCGTCTCCTTTGGCGGCTGGCCGGCTTCAGGCCGCGGGGCCGCCCTGCGGGGCCAGCGTGCTCAGGCTGAAGGGCGTTTCCTGATAGACATAATAGTTGAGCCAATTGCTGTAAAAGAGGTGCGCGTGCGCCCGCCAGGTCATGTAGGGCATCACGTCCGGGTCGTCGCCGGGATAATAGTGGCGCGGGACGGCAGGGGCGTCGCCCTTGGCGAGGTCGCGCCGGTATTCGGCGTCGAGGGTGCCGCGGTCATACTCGAGGTGGCCGGTCATGAAGACCTGGCGCTGGTCGCGGCTCTCCGCCACGGCGAGGCCCGCCTCACCGGACTCCGCCAGGACGCGGAGCTCGGGGTGCTTGAGCACGTCTTCGGTGCGCACTTCCGTGTGGCGCGAGTGCGGGGCGAGAAATTCATCGTCAAAGCCCCGGAACAGGCGGCATTCGGGCTTGAGCACCTCATGGCAGAAGATGCCCGAGACCTTTTCGGGCAGCACATACTTGGGCACCCCGTAAAAATGGTGGAGCGCCGCCTGCGCCGCCCAGCAGAGATAGAGCGTGGAATACACGCGCTCGCGGGCGAAGCTCATGATCTCCACAAGCTCGTCCCAGGAGTCCACCTTTTCAAAGGGCAAGTGTTCCCCCGGTGCGCCGGTGATGAGCCTGCCGTCGACGCTCCTGTGGCGGAGCTCGGCGAAAGTCTGGTAAAAGCGCTC
>CAMWVJ010000242.1 GCA_947177645.1 uncultured Desulfovibrio sp. | reverse complement strand
GTCGACGCCGGTGTGGATGCAGTTGTGGTCGCCCGCGCGCACATGCTCGCCGGCGAGCTTTTCCAGCGCCTTTTCGCGGCTCTGGGTGGAATCGAGCTCTTCAAAATAGCGGTCGGCATAGTCCTTGTCGAGGGTCTGCACGAAGAGGCGCACCTGCTCGGTGAGATAGTCCGAGCCACGGCGCACGCGCTGGCCTGCGTTCTCCCAGGAGATGTAGTTCTCCATGGCGTCGGTGGTAGCCTGATACTCCTCGGCAACGTGCATGGTGGTGTGGATAAGGAAGACGAAGAACAACAGCGTCAGCACAAGGATGACACTGCTGACGAACACGAGCCTGAGGCCGCTGTCGTGCGCGTTGGCCGCCGCGGGGGCATGGGTGTCGGTGCCTTGGCTCATGTGGGCTCCTTATCCGAGAAAGCCGCGCACTCCCGTAAAGATGACCTGCGCCGCGATGGCCGCGAGCAAAAGCCCGGTGAGCTTGGCGAGCACCGCGATGCCCGTGGCGCGGAGCACGCGCCCCAGCAGGGTCGCCATGCGCAGCAGCAGGAACATGCCGAACGCGGCCAAAAGCAGCGAAAACACGCCGAGGGTGAGCTCGTGCGAGCTTCTGGCCGAGGCGCCCATGACCATGACAGCGCCGATGGAGGCCGGCCCCATGCCCAGCGGGATGGCGAGCGGCACCACGCTGATGTCGCCGTCGGTGTGGACGTGGTCGGTCTCGCCGTCGTCGCGCATGAGGGCGATGGCCGTGAGCATGAGCAACACGCCCGAGCCGATGCGGAAGGCGTCCAGCGTGAAGCCGAAGAGTTCAAACAGGCTGGAGCCGAAGAGGTAGAGCACCACGCCGATGACGAAGATGGCCGTGGAGGTCTTGAGGGCGGTCACGTGCTTTTTATGCGCGTCGTAGTCGCGCGTGTGGCCGAGAAAGGCGCTGAGCACCGCGGGGGGCGTCATGAGCGCGTAGAGCTTGATGCTGGTTCCCACCACATCGCTGATAAGGCCGTCCATGCCGTGTGTGTCCTTTGTGCTTGACCCCTGGGGGCCTCTTTACTGCCGGAGAAAGCCCTGGATGCCCGTGAAGATCACCTGCGCCGCGATGGCCGAGAGCAACAGCGCGGTCAGTTTCGCCATGACGGCGATGCCCGTGCGCCCGATGAGCCGCTGCACCGGGTCGGCGAGGCAGAGCAGCGCCGCCATCCAGATGGAGGCCAGGAGCAGGCAGAAGGTGTCCACCAAAAGGTCGTGCGGCCCGGTGGACTGCGCGCCCAGCACCATGACCGTGCCGATGGCCGAAGGTCCCATGCCCAGCGGGATGGCCAGGGGCACCACGCTGATGTCCGCGCCGCGCTGCACGGGCGGGGCGGTGTCGTCGTCGTTCATCAGGGAAATGGCCGTGAGAAAGAGCAAAAGCCCCACGCCGATGCGGAAGGCGTCCAGCGTGAAGCCGAACAGCCCGAACAGGTTGGAGCCGAAGACCAGCAGCACCTCGCCCACGATGAAGATGGCGAGCGAGGCCTTGCAGGCCGTGAGATATTTCTCGCGCTTGGTGTGGCCGCGCATGTGCGAAATGAAGGCGCTGAGCACGGCGGGCGGCGTCATGAGCGCATAGAGCTTGATGGCGAGGCCCACGAGCCGGCCGACGGTGAGTTCTTCCATCATTTCTCCCTGCCGGGCGCGGCGGCGATGCGTTCGGTCCAGCCCGGCGAGCCGGCAGTGTGCAGGCCGTATTTCTTGGCCTTGCGCACCACCGAGGACTGGCTGATGCCAAGGCGCCGCGCGGCCTTGTAGGTGCTGCCCGTCTCGGCGAGGGCGGAGGAGAGCATGTCCCGCTCGAGGCGTTCCACCGCCGATGTCATGGATTCGCGGGGCGCCGCCGGCTCGGGCAGTTCCTCGGCGGCCTCGCGCATGTAGGAAGGGAGATCCCCGGGCAAAATGTTCTGCCGCTCGCAGAGCGTGAGCAGGGACTGGATGACGCTCTGGAGCTCGCGCACATTGCCGGGCCAGCCATAGGCGAGGAAGATCTGCTCGGTGCGCGGGTCGAGCCTCTTGGTGGTGCCCGTCTCCTGGCCGATCTTGCGCAGGAAGTGCCAGGCGAGCAGGAGGATGTCGTCCCGCCGCTCGCGCAAGGGGGGCATCTCCACGCAGAGCACGCGCAGGCGGTAAAAGAGGTCTTCGCGGAAGCGCCCCTCGGCCACCATGCGGTCGAGCGGCTTGTTGGTGGCCGCGATGAGGCGCGCGTCGGCCGTGATGGGCTGGGTGCCGCCCACGCGGTAGATGGGCTGGCCGTCCAGCACGTGCAGGAGCTTGGCCTGCATGGGCAGCGAGAGCTCGCCGATCTCGTCGAGGAGCAGGGTGCCCCCCTGGGCCAGCTCCAGCATACCGCGCTTGCCGCCGCGCGCCGCGCCTGTGAAGGCGCCGCCCTCGTAGCCGAAGATCTCCGATTCCATGAGCGCCGGCGGGATGGCGCCGCAGTTGACGGCCACGAAGGGTTTGTCGGCGCGGGCGCTCATGTCGTGGATGAGCTTGGCCGCCAGCGACTTGCCCGTGCCCGTCTCGCCGAGGATGAGCGTCACGGCCTCGGCCTGGGCGGCCTTGGCGATGTCCTGGCGCACGCGCTGGACGAGCAGGCTCTGGCCGAGCAGCCCGCTCGCCGTCTCGCCCTCCAGCCCCTGGGCGCGCAGGCGGTAGGCCAGCGCCTCCACCTCGAGGTTGGAGAGCTTGGTCTGGAGGTTCTCAAGCTCCGTGATGTCGCGGATGGCCGCGATGACCCGCCAGACCTTGCCGTCCGCGTCAAAAATGGGCGTGCTCGTGTTGAGGCAGCGCTTGCCGTTGGAATAGTCGTCGAAGAGCGTCACCGTATGCCGCGTTTCCAGCGCGCGCAGGGTGACGCAGGTCTTGAAGCGGCCCTCGCGCAAAGGCTCGCTCACATGGCGGCCCACCACCTCGCAGGCGCGGATGCCGGCGATGCGCTCCATGGCGCGGTTGATGCGCCGGGTCACGCCCTGGCCGTCGATGACCCAGATGCCGTCATGGATGGATTCCAGCACATTGTCGAGCTCGCGCAAGGAGTGGCTGGCCGCCTGCTCGAGGCCCCCGGGCGGCAGCTCCTGCACGGTGAAGCAGCGCAGGGCCTTGCCGGTGACGGCGCTCCCGTCTCCGGCGTCCGATTCCGCGCCTTCCTCGCTGCCCGCTTCGTCCGGGGCGCCCGCCTCCCACCAGTGGAGGAGATAGGTGGAGCCGCCCCCGTGCCGGAACTGGAGGCGCCCGCGCTCTTTCGCGTCCACGCGGGCATCGCCGTGGCCGTCGAAGCCCTCGAGCGGGCCCTGGCCCCACCAGGTTGCCAGGGCGGAGGCCGGCGG
>CAMWVJ010000241.1 GCA_947177645.1 uncultured Desulfovibrio sp. | reverse complement strand
ATGCGCTCGCCGCGCTCATCATGGGCAATGTGGACTTTGACGGCGAGCAGACCCTGAATGTGGAAGAAAACATGGCCCTCGGCGCCATCCTGCGCCGACTCGGCGACGAGGCGGCAAAAGCGGCGGCGACCCCCGCGGGCGCCACCGCCTGACATCCTCCAACCCGGGCGCCCCGCGCCCTGATGACACCATGAAGATCAGCTACAGCGACGACACAGCGAGGGGCGCCGGCCACGGCGTCCTCACCTGCCGCGAGGCGGACTTTCCCGCAGGGCCGTATTCCATGGCCGTGCTCCGCGCTTCCGACCAAGCCTCCCTTGCGGGCGCCGGCGGGGGCGCCGTGTGGGTGGGCGAGACGCGCTTCATCCCGGTGAAAACCGAGGCCACGCCCGAAGGCGGCCTCACCGTGCTGCTCGGGCCCGAAGTGGTCAACGCCCTCGACCCGCTGGAGCAATACCTTGTCACGCTCAAGCCGGAGCAGGGCGACCCGCTCAAGGCGCGCCTCCAGGTGCAGGGCATCACCTACAGCCCGGACGGCGCGCTGGACAATACCGGCATGCGGGCCACGGAAGCGGCGAAGCCCGCGCCCAAGGCGCCGGAACCGCCCGTGCCGCCGGTGCCCCCCGCGCCAGAGCCTGCCCCGGAACCCGCGCCGGTTGTCCCCCCGGTGGCCGAAACTCCCGCCGAAGAGGCGCTGACGCTCGCGCCGGAAGCACCCGCCAAGTCCCGGCGCGTGAACCCGGTGCTCCTCGTGGCGCTTGTGGCCGCGCTCCTCGCGGGCGCCCTGGCGACCTGGAAATTCTTTGACACCAAGGCGCAGGAGGAGGAAGCCGCCCTCTCGGGCAAGCCCGCACCCGAGGCCGCGGCGCCGTCCACGGCCCTTCCGCCCACGCAGAAGACCGCCGAGGAGCAGGTGCGCGCCTTTTTCAGCGGGCCGGACATCACGGCAGCGGCCGCCCTGAAGCTCGCCGCGGAGCTTCCCAAGGCCACCCCGGCCGAGCAGGATGCGGTCTACCGGCTCTATTATTTCGCGGCGGAAAACGAGGCCCCCGGCGCCTTCATGCCCTATGCGGCCTGCCTTGACCCGGCCGAACCCCAGTGGGGCAGCATCGGCAAGGACGCGGCCGCGGCCTATGCCGCCTATGCCAAGGCAGCGGCCAGCGACCCCAAGGTGGCCAAGGAGGCGCTCAACGCCCAGACGCGCCTGCGCGCCTGGCTCGACCGCGAGGCTGGCGCCGGCAACGCCCAGGCGCGCGCGTGGCTCCAGGAACTGCCCTAGCCCCCGACCAACGGCACGCGGCGCCCGGCCGCGTGGAGGCATCACATGATGAAATCTTCCCGCTTCCGCGCCCTCCTCTTCCCGCTGCTGCTCGCGGCGGCGTTCAGCTTCACGGCCGCGCCCTGCGGCGCCGCGCAGCCCCTGCTCCAGGAGGGCAAGAAAAGCGTGTTCCAGCGCGTGGTCACGCATCCCGGCGCCAAACTTTACGCCGGGCCCGAGGCCGGCGCGGCCGCCGTGCGCGAGAGCATCCCCACCTTCACGGCCCTCTACATCTATGACCGCCAGGGCGACCGCCTTCAGGTGGGCGCGGGCAGCGACAAGGCCGACGGCTGGATCGACAAGGCCCTCGTCACCGAATGGCCGCAGGCCATCACCATGGTGCTCACCGACAGGACGGGGCGCGAGCCGGTGCTCTTTTTCCGCAACCATGACGGGCTGGAGCAGGCCTGCCGCGCCGATGACCTCAAGGGCCTGCTCGCCGGCTACCGCAAGGAGCTCGCCTCGGGCAAGGAGCTTCCCGCCGATTACCCGGTCATCGCCACCGAACCCGCGGCCTCGGCCGTGGCCGAAAAGAACTTCTATCTCCTGCCCGTGCTCTCCATCGACGACCAGTTCTACGGCCAGCACGGCCCAAGGCTCATCGAGGTGGCCTCCATCGACCCGGGCATCGGTGAGGCCGGGGCCGAAGCCAACGCAGGGGGCGGCGCCAAGAGCCCGGCAGCCGCGGACTTCCGCACCGGCTTCGCCTTCGTCATCGACACCACCATTTCCATGAAGCCCTATATCGACGAGACCCTGCGCCTCGTGCAGGGCCTCTATGACGAGCTGGAAAAAAGTCCCTATGCCGACAAGATGGCCTTCGCCGTGGTGGCCTTCCGCAGCAGCACCAAGCGCACGCCGGGCCTGGGCTACACCGCGAAGATCATTTGCGATTTCACCTCGGTCAAGGACCGCAAGCGCCTGGAAGAAGCGCTCAAGCAGGTGGACGAGGCCACGGTGTCGAGCCATGGCATCAACGAGGACGCCTTCGCCGGCGTCAAGGCCGCGGTGGACGGCCTCTCCTGGCAGGATTACGGCAGCCGCGTCATGCTGATGATCACGGACGCCGGCCCCCTCGGCGCCGGCGACCCGGACTCGTCCACCGGCTTCTCCCCGGAGGGACTGGCCGACTATCTCAAGACCAACCGCATCTACCTGACGGCGCTGCACGTCAAGAACCCGCGCACGGCCCAGAACCAGCCCTATGCGGCCGAGGCGTACCGCACGCTCACCCGCCAGAGCGACAACCAGGCGAGCTATATCCCCATCGACGCGGCCACGCCGGCCAAGGGCGCCAAGGCCTTTGAGAGCGCGGCGCGCGTGCTTGCCCAGTCGTACGGCAAGGTGCTGGCAGCCACGGCCGAGGGCAAGCTGCTGGCGCCCTCGCGCATCAGCGCCCCCAAGGCCAAGCTCAGCCCCGAGGAGGAGGCGCGGCGCATCGCCGAAAGCACGGGCTATGCCATGCAGCTCCAGTTTTTCGGCAACCGCAAGGGGAGCACGGCGCCGCAGGTGGTGGACGCCTGGATCGCCGACGCCGACCTCGCCAAGCTCGCCGCCAACCCGGGCGACGCGCCGGTGCTCGCCGTGGAGCCGGCCGTGCTGCTCACCAAGGGCCAGCTCAGCAATCTCTACAAGCAGCTCAAGCTCCTGCTCGCCGGCAGCGAACAGGCCTTCCTCAACGGCGACGCCGACCTCTTCGGGCAGATCCTTTCCGCGGCCGCGCAGATGAGCCGCGACCCCAACCAGTTCTCGCTCCATCCGGACAGGAACCTCGCCGAAAACGGGCTTCTGGACGAAGTGCTCGCCGATTTGCCCTATAAGAGCGTGATCGGCTCCATGACGCGGAAGGACTGGGAGGACATGTCCACGGGCCAGCGCGACGCCTTCGTGCGCCGCATCAAGGGGCTGCTCGCCCGCTATGAGGCCTATGACAAGGACGCCTCGCACTGGGAGAGCTTTGGCGCCACGAACCCCAATGACCGGGTCTACCGCGTGCCGCTCTCCATGCTGCCCTGAGAGAACGCCGGGGGCGCGGGCGCCCTGTTTGGGAA
>CAMWVJ010000240.1 GCA_947177645.1 uncultured Desulfovibrio sp. | reverse complement strand
GTCCAGACACTGCTCGGGCATGCGGACATCAGCGCCACCGAGATTTACACCCATGTGCAGGCCGAGCGCCTGCGCGGCATCCACCGCCGCTTCCACCCGCGCAGCGCGCCATAACCTGCAGAGACCGCTCCATGACCACATCCGGGCGCACCCTCATCACCTGTCACGCCAATGCCGATTTTGACGCCTTCGCCGCCATGCTCGCCGCGCGCAGGCTGTATGCGCCGTGTTCCCTGCTCTTCCCGGGTACGCAGGAGCGCGGCCTGCAAAAGCTCGCCGCCTCGCTGGACGCAGCGGCCTATGACTTCGTTGAGAGCGACGCCATCCGCTGGGAAGACTATGACCGCCTTGTCCTCGTGGATACGCGCCAGAAGAGCCGCGTGCCCCATGTGGCGCCGCTATTGGAGCGGCCCGGCGTGCGCGTCGAGACCTGGGACCATCACCCCGATTCCGCCGATGACATCGCCGCTGACGTGGCCCACCTTTCGGGCGCCGGCGCGGTGACGACGAGCCTCGCCCTCGCCCTGCGCGAGCGCGGCGAGCGCCCCAGCCCCGAGGAGGCTACCCTGCTCGGGCTCGGCATCTACGGCGACACCGGCTCGTTTACCTATTCCTCCACCACGGAGGAGGATTTTCAGGCCGCCGCGTGGCTGCTCGGGCTGGGCATGGACGTGAACCAGATCAGCGAGATGGCGGCCCATGAGCTCACGAGCCTGCACATCCACGCGCTCAACAGCCTGCTCGAATCGGCGCGCACCTATCTTGTGAACAATGTGCCCGTGGTGCTCGCCGAAGTATCGCTCGAGCACTATCTCGGGGATTTCGCGCACCTCGCACACCGGCTCATGGAGATGGAAAAGTTCACCGTGCTCTTTGCCATCGGCCTCATGGGCGACCGCATCCAGGTGGTGGCCCGCAGCCGCAGCGACGCCGTGAACGTGGGAGAGATCTGCAAGGAGCTCGGCGGCGGCGGCCATGTGTACGCTGCCTCGGCGTCCGTGCGCTCCAAGATGATCACCGAAGTGCGCGAGACCATCCTGCGCCGGCTCTATGACCAGGCCAATCCCGAGAAAAATGCCGGCGACTACATGTCCTCCCCGGCGGTGGGCATCGAGGCCGAGGCCAGCCTGCGCGAGGCCGACGAGCTCATGCTCCATTTCGGGCTCAAGGCGGTGCCGGTTTTCCAGCCGGGCACCCGCGTCTGCGTGGGCCTGCTCGATGCGCAGACGGCCTCGCGGGCGCGCGCCCACGGCCTCGGCGACGAGCCCCTGAAGGAATATATGCAGCGCCGCGTCCGCATGCTGCCGCCGGAGGCGGGCATCAAGGAACTCACGGACATCATCGTGGGCGAGCGGCAGCGCCTCGTGCCCATCGTCAAGGGCGATGCGGTCATCGGTGTGGTGACGCGCACGGACCTCATCAATGTGTTCGCGAGCGAAGCCGGGCGCCTCCCCACCCCGCAGGAGGGCGGCAAGACCCGGAACGTGAGCAAGCTCATTGAGGACCGCCTGCCCGCGAAGACCCGCGAACTCCTGCATCTCGCCGGCGAAACCGGCATGCGCCTGGGCCTTCCCGTCTATGCCGTTGGCGGCTTCGTGCGCGACCTTCTGCTCGATGTGCCCAATCAGGATATCGACCTCGTGGTGGAGGGCAACGGCATCGCCCTTGCGCGCGCCCTGGCGGAGGCGCTCCACGGGCGCGTGCGCGAGCACCAGAAGTTCCTCACCTCCGTGGTCATCTTCAAGGATGAGGAAGGCAAGGAACGGCGCATCGACGTGGCCACGGCGCGCCTCGAATATTACGAATATCCGGCGGCGCTCCCCACGGTGGAGCTTTCCTCCATCAAGATGGATCTTTTCCGGCGCGATTTCAGCATCAATTCCCTGGCCGTCAGGCTCGACAGCGAGCCCTTCGGCCAGCTCGTGGATTTTTTCGGCGGCCGCCGCGACATCAAGGACCGCCTCATCCGCGTGCTCCACACCCTGAGCTTCGTGGAGGACCCCACGCGCTGCCTGCGCGCCGTGCGCTTTGAGCAGCGCTACCAGTTCCGCATCGGGCCGGGAACAGAAAAGCTCATCCGCAATATCCTGCCCATGCACCTCCTCGACAAGCTCTCGCCGGCGCGGCTCTTCAACGAGTTCCGGCATATCTGCGACGAGGAGGAGGCCGACGCCTGCCTGAACCGCCTCGACGAGCTTGGCATCCTCCAGGCCCTTTCGCCGCATCTCGCCCTCAACCCCGGAAAGCGCGCGCTGCTGAGACGCCTCAAGGAAGTGCTTGCCTGGTACCGTCTGCTCTATTTTGAAGAAGCGGCCCAGCCGTGGCTGCTCTATTTTCTTGGCTTAAACTATCACTTGAACTATGCGGAAACATCCGCCAATTATGCGCGCCTGGGGCTTCCGCATGCCAAAAGGGGCGAGATCATGCGCCAGCGCGAGCTCATGCGCATGGCGCGCCCCAAGCTCCAGGCATGGCAGGCCGATGCGGATGCCGGCACGGCCCGGGTGAGCGCGCTCTGCGAGCTTTTGCGGCCGCTGCCGCTGGAATTCATCCTCTATCTCATGGCCGTGGAGGAAGACCCCGGGCTCGAAAAGACGCTCTCGCGCTACATCACCCAATGGCACCGGGAAAAGGCCGACATCACCGGCGAAGACCTTTGCCGCCTCGGCCTTGAGCCCGGGCCGGACTTCGGGCGCCTTTTGGCGGCGGCGCTGCGCGCCAAGCTGGATGGCGAAGCGCCCACTGCCAAGGCGCAGCTTGAGCTCGTGGCGGCGCTGGCGGCACGGGGCAAAGAAGAGGCGTAAAGCAGTACCACGGGCGCGGGGGCATCGGCCATCTCAAGGCTTGCCCCGTGCAGCCCGAGCGTGTATACTCCCCTGACCATGAAACAGCTTTGGGCACCCTGGCGTATCGACTATATCCTCGGCCCCAAGCCCGACGAATGCGTCTTTTGCCTGCCCGAGGGCACAGAGGAGGACGCCGGGCGGCTTGTGTTGCACCGCGGTGAGTCCGCCTTCGTCATCATGAACAAATTCCCGTATAACAACGGGCATCTCATGGTCTGCCCGTATCGGCATGTCATGGCGCTGGAAGACCTCACGGCGGAAGAAACCGGCGAGATCATGGCGCTCATGCAACGCTGCACCACCATCCTCAAGCAACACTTTAACTGTCAGGGCATCAATATCGGCCTCAACCAGGGCGAGGCCGCGGGCGCCGGCATCCGCGAGCATCTGCACTTCCATCTCGTGCCCCGCTGGAACGGAGATTCCTCGTTCATGGCCGTCATGGACGAGGTGCGCACCATGCCGCAGCACCTCAGCGAGACCTATGCCGCCCTGTTGCCCTATTTTCGCGCTTCCGGGCCGTCCTTGGGGAGTGGCTCCCC
>CAMWVJ010000239.1 GCA_947177645.1 uncultured Desulfovibrio sp. | reverse complement strand
GGTGGCGCATGCGGATTAAGGTCTGCGGCTTGACCCGCCAGCGGGATGCGGACGCGGCGGCGCGTCTCGGTGCTGCCTTCTGCGGCTTCATCTTCCACCCCGCGAGCCCGCGCCATCTCACGTCGCAGGCGGCCGCCGCCATCGACACGGCCGGCATGGCGCGCGTGGGCGTTTTCGTGGAGCAGGGGGCGGACGAGATCCTCGCCATCATGGAAGAGGCCCGGCTGGACTACGCGCAGCTCCATGGGGCGCAGCTCCACGGCGCGCAGGACCTGGCTTGCGCCGAACGCATCGGGCCGTCCCGCGTCATCCGCGTGCTCTGGCCCGAGCGCTATGCTTCGCGCGCGGAGCTTATGGCTGACATGGAGGCCCATGCCCAGGTCTGCGCCTGGTTCCTGCTCGAGGCCGGGCGCGGGGGCGGGGGCAGCGGCCGGCCGCAGGACTGGAAGCGCCTCGCGGGCCTGCGGTCGCCTCGGCCCTGGCTGCTGGCGGGCGGCCTCTCTCCTCTCAATGTGGCGTCGGCCGTGGCGGAGTGCCATCCTGACGGTCTTGACTTCAATTCCGGCGTGGAGGAAGCGCCGGGCAAAAAATCCCCGGAACTGCTGGCGGCCGCCCTGGCCGCCGCCTCCGGGCCTTGTGGGGAACATATATGAGGAACGGCTATTTTGGAGAATTCGGGGGCCGCTTCGTGCCCGAGCTGCTTGTGCCGCCGCTGGAGGAGGTGGAAGCGGCCATGCGCGACATCATGCCCACGCCCGCCTTTCAGGAAGAATTGGGCAGCCTGCTGCGCGACTATGCCGGCCGCGAGACGCCGCTGACGCATTGCCCGACGCTCTCCCGCGAGCTCGGCTTCGACCTCTGGCTCAAGCGCGAGGACCTGCTGCATACCGGCGCGCACAAGATCAACAATACCCTGGGGCAGGCGCTCCTCGCCAAGCGCATGGGCAAGCGCGCCCTGGTGGCCGAGACCGGCGCCGGCCAGCATGGCGTGGCCACGGCCGCGGCCGCCGCGCGCCTGGGCCTTGCGTGCGCGGTCTACATGGGCGCCGAGGATGTGGAGCGGCAGTCGGCCAATGTGCGCCGCATGCGCCTCTTGGGCGCCGAGGTGCACGCCGTGGAGAGCGGGAGCCGCACCCTCAAGGACGCCATCAACGCCGCGCTCAGGGTGTGGATCGCCCGGCAGGAGGACACGCACTACTGCTTCGGCACGGCCGCGGGGCCGCATCCCTTCCCCCTGCTCGTGCGCGAGTTCCAGAGCGTCATCGGCCGCGAGACGCGCGCCCGCATGCTGGAGCTCACCGGGCGCCTGCCCACGGCCGTGGTGGCCTGCGTGGGCGGCGGCTCCAACGCCATCGGCATGTTCCACCCCTTCGTGGAGGACGAGGGGGTCGCCATCATCGGCGTGGAGGCCGGCGGCAGCGGCGAGCCGGGCTGCCTCAACTGCGCCTCGCTCAATCTCGGGCGCCCGGGCGTGCTCCACGGCAGCCGCTCGCTCCTGCTCCAGACCGAGGACGGCCAGATCGAGCCCTCGGGCTCCATTTCCGCCGGGCTGGACTATCCCGGCGTGGGCCCGGAGCACGCCCATTTGCGCGAGAGCGGCCGCGCCCGCTACGAGATCATCACCGACGGCGAGGCGCTGGACGCGCTCGGGCGCCTCTGCCGGGCCGAGGGCATCCTGCCCGCGCTGGAATCCTCGCACGCGCTCGCCTGGGTCCTGGGGCATGCGGACGAGTTCAAGCCCGGCGACCAGGTGGTGGTCAACCTCTCGGGCCGGGGCGACAAGGACATGGACATCATCGAAACGGCGCTCGCCGCCAGGGAGAAGACGCATGCACACGCTTGAAGCCAAGATCCGGGGCGCCAACGAGAGCGGCCGCCCGGCGCTCATCCCCTTCCTCACGGCCCATTTTCCCGACAGGGAGCGCTTCTGGACGGCCTTTGACGAGCTGGACGCGGGCGGCGCGGACATCATCGAGATCGGCGTGCCTTTTTCCGACCCCGTGGCCGACGGCCCTGTGGTGGAGGAGGCCTCGCGGCGCGTGCTCGAGGCGGGCTTCCACCTTTCCGACCTGCTGGAAGAACTGGCCGCCCGGCGCGAGGGCCGTGCCAAGCCCCGCGCGGGCGACGCGGGCCTCGTGCTTATGGGCTATCTCAACCCCTTCCTGAGCTACGGGCTTCCGCGCCTCGCCAAAGACGCGGCCCGGGGCGGCATCGGGGGGTGCATCATCCCCGACCTGCCCCATGAGGAGGCCGCGCCGGTGCGCGAGGCGCTGGCGGCATCCGGCATCGCGCTCATCCCGCTGGTCGGGCCCAATACCAGCGAGGCGCAGATGGCGGCCTGCGCCGGCGACGGCGAGGGCTATGTCTATGTGGTGTCGGTCATGGGCGTCACGGGCGAGCGCGTGGCCCTGGCGCCGCGCGTGGCCGCCACCATGAGCCGCGCGCGCAGGGCCAGCAAGTTGCCCTTGGCCCTGGGCTTCGGCCTGAGCCGGCCGGAGCAGCTTGACGCCCTGCCGCCCGAGGCGCGGCCGGATGCGGCCGTCTTCGGGAGCGCGCTCTTGCGCCATGTGGACGAGGGCAAAAGCGCCGGGGAATTCCTGCGCCGCTGGCTGAACAACTGAAGGATTGCGCCGGGAAATGGAAAGGGGAGGCGGGCAATGCCCCGTCTCCCCTTTATGTTGCGGACACGGTAGGTATTATGGCCGGCTACTGGTCCACGCGCACGTCCACGCCGTCGCCCGTCTTGGCCGGGATGACGCGGGCGGTACGGGGCTTGCCCTTGAGGTCGATGACGATGCGGGTTCGCCCGTCGAGGTCGCCCACGCGCACGGCGCTCACCAGCGGATTCTTGGGCACCGCCGGCGCCTTGACCTCCCAGTCGCCCTCGAGGTCGAGCACCACGCGGTCGGGATTTTCGAGGTTCATGCTCTTGTAGCGCAGGGGGCCATTGCCCGTGAGGCGCACCGTGGCGCCCGTGTCGCGCGCGAAGACCACGAAACGCGTGATGGCGCGCGGGCCGGCGGCATGTGACTGGGCCGGGGCCTTTTCCTGGCTGGCGGCTTTTTTCGCCGGCGCGGCCGCAGGTTCGGGCGCGCGCGCCGGTGCGCTCGCCGCGGGGCGGGCCGGGGCTTCGGCCGGCGCGCTCGCTGCCGGCGCCTTGGGCGTCGCCTGCGCCGTGGCGGCCGCCGGGGGAGTGGCCGGCGCCGGCGGCACAGCCTTCAGAGCTTCGGTGGCTTCCTTCTGCTCCACGGCGAGAGCCGCGGCAGCGGCCGCGGCGGCCTCGCGCTCGCTTTCGGCCGCGCGTTCCACGGCCTCCGGCAGGGCCGCGGGCGCCCGCGACGCATCTTCCTCAGGACTCGGCTCCCGCGCGGGCACGGTATATTCGGGGGC
>CAMWVJ010000238.1 GCA_947177645.1 uncultured Desulfovibrio sp. | reverse complement strand
GAGCACATTGCGCAGCCCCGAGAGGAAGATGGGCTTGGAGCAGAAGGCCGTGACCCCGGCCTCCTTGCCCTCCTCCTCGATGTCCGTCCAGTCATAGGCCGTGAGGATGATGATCGGCACCTCGGGGGGCACGGTCTTGCGCAGGCGGCGCGTGAGCTCGATGCCGTTCATGTCGGCCATGATCCAGTCGATGAAGTAGGCGCCGTAGGCCTCGTTCTGCTCGCTCGCGAACTCGGTGCGCACGAGCGCTTCCTTGCCGAGGGTGGTCCAGTCGGGCTTCATGCCGAGCTCGGAGAGCATCTTGGAGAGGCTGGTGCAGGTGTTGATGTCGTCGTCCACCACCAGCGCGCGCGTGCCCTCATACTGCGGCAGCAGCATGTCGGCCGTGTCCTCCTCCACCACGCGGAAGGTGAAGGTCACGGCGAATTCGGAGCCCTTGCCGCTCTCGCTCTCCACCTCAATGGTGCCACCCATCATGTCCACGATGTTCTTGGTGATGGCGAGCCCCAGGCCCGTGCCCTGGATGCCGCTCACCGTGGTGGTCTGCTCGCGCTCGAAAGGCTCGAAGACATGCTTGAGGAATTCCTTGCTCATGCCGATGCCGCTGTCGCGCACGCGGAACTCGTAGGTGGCCCTGCCGTCCTCGGCCGGCGTGACCTGGATGACGCGCACGCTCACCCGGCCCCCGGGGTGCGTGTACTTCATGGCGTTGCTCAGGATGTTGAGCAGCACCTGGTTGAGGCGCAGCCGGTCGCAGAAGATGGTCTCGTTGACCACGTTGAGCGTATCGATCTGGAAGTCGAGCTGCTTGCTGCGCACATCCGCCTGCACGATGGTGCGCAGGTCGTGGAGGATGGAGGGCAGGCTCACCTCCTGCTCCTCGATCTTGACCTTGCCGCTCTCGATGCGGCTCATGTCGAGCACGTCGTTGATCAGGCTCAGAAGGTGGTTGCCCGAGGTCATGATCTTGCCCAGGTAGCGCTGCACCATGGGCACGTTGTCCGCATTGGAGGAGGCGAGCGCGGTGAAGCCGATGATGGCGTTCATGGGCGTTCTGATGTCGTGCGACATGTTGTTCAAAAAGGCCGTCTTGGCGGCGCTGGCGTAGCGCGACTTTTCGAGCGCTTCGGCGAGGGCCTGCTTCTGCTCCTGCTCGCGGCGGATCATGTCGTCGATGTTCCTGAAGCCCGCGAGGATGAGGTCATAGCCGCGGCCGCCGTTTTCGTGCGGCCTGACGAAGGTGAACTGGAAATACTGGGTCTCGCCGTTCTCGACGATGCGGTAGGTGCCGCTGTATTCCTCCTTTTCGGCGAGCTGCTTGCGGATGGTCTCAAGCGAGAGCGCGTCGCGCAGATAGTCGCGGTCTTCGGGGTGCACCTTCTGGTCGATATAGCGCTCGGCCAGTTCCGCATAGGGCCTTTCGGCGCCCTGGCTCTCGGCCGTGCCCCCGGGCCCGAAGCCCGAGAGCTTGATGATGCCCGTGCTCCCCTTGTCCGCATCGATGGCGAGCACGTTGGAATAATCGCGCGAAAGCGCCTCCACGATGGCGAGCTGGCTCGCGAGCTCCTGGTTGGCGTGCTCCGTGGTGGTGAGGAGCTGCCGGTTCCAGCGGCCCCTGAGCCACATGATGAGGAAGAGCGAGGCCCCAAGCATGAGGATGCACGCCGCCACCGACATGGTGCCCGGATTGGCGTAGAGATAGTGCCAGAGGCTCATGTCCCCGGCGCGGTACGCAACATAATTGGAGCCGAGCTGGTTGAGGGTGGCCGGCGGCACGCCCTTGACGGCTTTCTTGAGGATGGTGCCGAGTTCATGGTCCGCGCTGGCCGGCACATAGATGCTGAAATTGGCGCCGCCGTCGTTGAGGATGGCGTAGGTGAGGCCGCCGCCGGGGTCGCGGTTGATGAACATCTGCGCGGTCAGCGGCAAAACGTAGGCCGCGTCGGCCTCGCCGCGCTGCACGGCGCGCAGGGCGTCCTGCGCGGTGGGATATTCCCGCGTCTCCACATTTTTCAGCAGGCCGTCCGGCAGGTCGAAGGGCATGCCTTTGGGCAGCGCCAGCGTGCGCACAGGGGCGCTGAAGTCCGTGCGCGTCACACGGGCCACGCCGGTGACAAGATAAGGCTCGGTGGAAAAGCCGTGATACGGCTCATCCTCGCCGATGCGGTCGGGCTCCAGCCTGTCCAGCAGCACGAGCGCATGGGCGCTGTTTTCGCCGGCCTCCCCGGGCGCCGTGGGGGCCACGAGCGTATAGGGCAGGCCCGCCACCTGCATGACGCGGCCGAAATATTCCGGAATGACGCCCTTGAGTTCGCCATCCTCCACAAAGGAGTACGGCGCGTTGTCGGCCCGGGCCGTGGCGGTGATGGCCTTGTCGCCCTGCTTCACCGCGGCCCTGTATTCCTCCTCGCGCGGCGAAAATTCCGCCTGGTCGGGCAGGTCCGGCCCGTAGTGGCGGTAATAAAGGCGGTTTTGCCAGTCGCCCTCGTTGAGGTTCATCTGGTCGATGGCGTGGTTGATCTCGTCGATGATGTCCTTGTTTTCCTTGCGCGCGATGATGTAGAAATTGTCGCTCTTGATGATGTCGAGCAGGGTCTCGTTGTAGGGCTTGCGCAAGTTGCTGGAGAGGATGGCGTCCACGTCGCCCTTTTGGAGCGCCTGGGAAAGCTCCGCCGGCGATTCGTATTCGATGAGCGTGTAGGTGAAGCCCTTGTCTTTCGCAAAATCGGGCAGGTAGCGGTTCTGGCTGCTGCCGGCCACCGCGCCGATCCTCATGCCGTCATAGGTCTCGTAGTCGCCGGCGCGCAGGCGCGTGTTCTGCAACTTGCGCGTGAGCACGGTGTGGTTGCGGCCCACGGGCAGCGAAAAGGTGAAGATCTTTTCGCGCTCCGGCGTGCGCCGGGCCGTGCTGACGATTTCGATATCGCCGTCGCGCAGCATCTCCTGCATGTCCTGCCAGGACTTGTCATAGCCCGAGAACGTGAAATTGAGGTTGGAATATTCCGAGAGCAGGCGCAGAAGGTCCATGCCGTAGCCTTCCAGATTGCCCTCGTCATCCTTGCTGTGGTAGCCCTCGAAATTGAAGATGCCCGCCTTGACCTCGCGGTTGGGGCCGGCCGGCTTGGAGGGAGGCGTTGCGGGGTGCGTCGTGACAGGCTCGGCGGCCGACGCCGGCCACGCCAGGAGGAGCACAAGGGCCAGCGCGGGGAAGATGCCGGGATGCCAAAGAAAGTTCCGCATATATTCACCACAGACGGCTTTTTTGCAGGAAGGGGCGGCGTCCACGGCCGCGGACGCAACGGTAGCCAGTATAGCTGTGTCTTATAAACATATCCGCGCCCCCGCGACCACGCAGGAGGGCGGATGCCGGGGTGGGGGGGATATAAAAAAATG
>CAMWVJ010000237.1 GCA_947177645.1 uncultured Desulfovibrio sp. | reverse complement strand
CAGCGTGAGCCCCATCGCCGTGGTGGGCGCGCCCTTCGGCCCGGACGGCATGCTCGCGGTCTGCGAGGCGCTGGACGAGGCCGCCAAGGACGCGGGCGTGGACTTTCTCGGCGGCTTTTCGGCGCTGGTGGAAAAGGGCTTCGCCAAGGGCGACCGCGCGCTCATCGAGGCCCTGCCCGACGCGCTCTCCCGCACCGAGCGCGTCTGCGCCTCCATCAACGTGGCGTCCTCGCGCAGCGGCATCAACATGGACGCCGTGGCCCTCATGGGCGAGCAGATCCTGCGCGTGGCCGACGCCACGGCGGAGCGCGGCGGCATCGGCTGCGCCAAGCTGGTGGTGTTCGCCAACATCCCGCAGGACGTGCCCTTCATGGCCGGGGCCTATCTCGGCGTGGGCGAGCCGGACGTGGTCATCAATGTGGGCGTTTCGGGCCCCGGCGTGGTGAAGAAGGCCATCGACCGCGCCCTCGAGCGCGGCTGCAACGCCCAGGGGCGGCCCCTCACCCTGCTGGACATGGCCGAGGTCATCAAGGCCACGGCCTACAAGGTGACGCGCGTGGGCGAGATCATCGGCTCCGAGGTGGCGAGCCGGCTCGGCATCCCCTTCGGCGTGGCCGACCTCTCGCTCGCGCCCACGCCGGCCGTGGGCGACTCCGTGGGCGAGATCTTCCAGAGCCTCGGGCTCTCCAGCATCGGCGCGCCGGGCAGCACCGCCGTGCTCGCCATGCTCAACGACGCGGTCAAGAAGGGCGGCGGCTTCGCGTCCTCCTCGGTGGGCGGCCTCTCGGGCGCCTTCATCCCCGTATCGGAAGATTCGAGCATCGAGGCCGCGGCCCGCTCCGGGCAGCTCACCATCGAAAAGCTGGAGGCCATGACCAGCGTCTGCTCCGTGGGGCTGGACATGATCGCCATCCCCGGCGACACGCCGGCCTCCACGCTCTCGGCCATCATCGCCGATGAAATGGCCATCGGCGTCATCAACCACAAGACCACGGCCGTGCGCGTCATCCCCGTGCCCGGCAAGGGCGTGGGCGATGAGGTCTCCTTCGGGGGCCTGCTCGGCAAGGCGGCTATCATGGCCGTGCCGGGCGGCAACGCCTCCCGCTTCATCGCGCTGGGCGGCCGCATTCCCGCGCCCATCCACAGCCTCAAGAACTGAGGGCGGGCCTCCCAAATGCCAGACTAGCGGCGCCCGTGCCGGGGCGCGTGGCGTTCCGCGGCCCTGTCCTCGCGCAGGCAGAAGGTGAGGGCCGCGGCGATGATGAGGCACGCGCTGAAGAAGATGTCGGAGAGGGCGTAGCTCCCGCAGAGGTCATAGGAAAGGCCCATGGCCGGGAAGCCCAGGCTGCGCACCAGGATGAAGATGGCCACGAACTTGTAGACCGAGAGAAAGTTGGCGCTGCCGAAATAATAGGCCACCACGGCCGGCAGCACCACCCACAGCCCGCCCAAGGACACCCCGAAAAAGAAGCCGAAGGCCGCCATGGACACGAGGCTCGGCGGCAGCAGCAAAAGCCCCATGCTGGCGGCGCTGCCCAGCATGAGCGCGCGCGAGGCCAGGATGGGCGTGGTGCGGTCGCACAGCCAGCCCCAGAAGAACTTGGCGAGCATGCCGAAAAAGGCCGCGGCCCCGGCGAAGATCATGGCGGTGTAGGCTTCGGCGCCCATGTCGGTGAAGCGCGGCTTGAGCTGGCTCAGGATGCCGGCGCCCACCATGAGCGCGAGTCCGAAGGCCACGCCGATGCACCACGGCGCGGGGTCGCGCACGAGCGCCGCGAGCGAGACGGAACGCGGCACCCCCTTGGGCGGGCGCGGGTCGTGGCGGCGTCCGTCGGGGTGCAGGTGCAGCATCTGCGGCGTGCGGCGCACGAGCACCCAGCAGACGGGCGCGAGGAGCAGGGTCGCCCCGCCGAGAACGAAATACGCCGTTTGCAGGTCAAAATGGCGGATGAGCAGCAGGGTGATGAAGGGGAGCACCATGCCGGACACGTTGGTGCCCGCATTGGCGAGGCCGAAGGCGATGCCGCGGTAGTGGCTGAACCAGTTGCTCATGAGGGCGTTGGCCACCACGCCGCCGCAGACCTGCGAGGCCACCCAGAGCAGCACGAGAAAGCAGGTGAAGAGCCGGATGTCGCCGGTCACGCCCATGGCGCAGGTGGCGAGGCCGCCGGCCACGGCGCCCGCAGTCATGAGCCCGCGCAAAGAATGCCGGGCGGAAACGGCCGCGGCCAGGGGCATGGCCGCCTGCCCCATGAAGGCCGCCACGCCGAGGCTCATGTTCAGGCCCACGCGCGTCCAGCCGTGCGCCTCGCACAGCGGCTCCATAAAGGCGTTCATGCCGTAGAGGGCGCTGCCCTGAAGCAGGAAGTTGCCCGCAAGGCAGAGTGTGCTGATCTTCCAGCCGTAAAACATGGGCGCTCCGTGGGGGCTGTGGCCGCGCGTTTCGGGCAGGATAGCGCCGCTTGCCCCGGCAACGCAAGGCGCCGGCCGGCCCGGCGCATCCCCCGGCCTTGGCAGGGCGCCCGTGCCGGCGTAAGATGGGCGCATGGACAGGCCCGACCCAGCTTCCATCCCGCTCACGCCCGGTGTCTACCTCTACAAGGACGCCCGCGGCCGCGTCATCTATGTGGGCAAGGCGCGCGTGCTCCGGCGCCGCGTGCTTTCCTATTTTCGGCCCGAGGGCCTGCCGGTCAAGACGCGGGCCATGCTCGCGCACGCGCAGAGCATCGACTATCTCACCACCACCACAGAAAAAGAGGCGCTCCTGCTGGAGGCGAGCCTCATCAAGAAATACCGGCCGCGCTACAATATCGTCCTTCGCGACGACAAGCAGTATGTGCTCTTCCGGCTGGACGTGAAGCAGCCCTTCCCGCGCCTCGAGATCGTGCGCAATGCCCGGCGCGACGGCGCCCGCTATTTCGGGCCCTTCACCTCGGCCTTCTCGGCCCGCGAAACGTGGAAGCTCATCCACCGCGCCTTCGGGCTGCGCCGCTGCTCCGACCGCGCCATGCGCAACCGCGTGCGCCCCTGCCTGTATCACCACATGGGCCAGTGCCCGGCGCCCTGCATGGGCGAGGTCACGCCCGAGGAATACCATGTGGCCGTGGAGCGCGTCTGCGCCGTGCTCGAGGGGCGGGCCGAGCCGCTTCTGCGCTCCCTGCGCGAGGAAATGGAGGAGGCCGCCGAAGCGCTGGACTTTGAGCGCGCTGCGCGCGTGCGCGACCAGATCCGCGCGGTGGAGCGCACGGTGGAGCGCCAGGCCGCCATCATGCCCGCCGGCGGCGACATGGACGCCATCGGCCTCGCCGAGGCGGAAAAGGGCCTCGGGCTCGGCATCGTCTTCGTGCGCGGGGGCGCGGTCACGGACGGGCGCGCCTTTTTCTGGCCCGGGCTGGGC
>CAMWVJ010000236.1 GCA_947177645.1 uncultured Desulfovibrio sp. | reverse complement strand
GGGTGAAGGGCACGCCCACGGTGACGAAGGTGCCGACCTTGCCGCCGTAGCCGGGCTGGTTGATACGGACGAGGGTGTTGCCGTCATAGAGGCTCTCGTCAGTCATGATCTCCTTGGTGTTCAGCACCGGGCCCACGGGCACCGCGTACTTGGCGAGGTGTTCGGTCACTTCATACTTGTCGCGCGTGGCAGCCCATTCGCCGATGCGCTTGTAGATGGCCTGCTTGTGCTTGTCGCGCGCGTCGGCGGTGTTGAAATCGGGGTTGGTGAGCCAATCCTGGAAGCCCATGCCTTCGCAGAACTTCTCAAAGCTCTTGGCGTCGCGCTGGATGATGATGTACACGCAGTCGTTGGGGTCCTTGGGGAAGTTCTTGCACTTGTAGGTCCAGCCGAGCACGCCGGAGCCTTCCTGGTTGCCGGAGCGCGGCACATAGTCGCCGAACTTCTCGTTGGGGTACTGCGGGAACTGCGTGAGATAACCGATGCGGTCGAGCGTGAGCTGGTCGCGCGTCTTGATGCGGCAGAGGTTGAGGCAGGCATTGTGCATGGACTGGTACACGAGGCAGCCTTCGCCGGTGTGCTCGCGCTGCACGAGGGCGGCGAGCAGGCCGATGGCGAGGTGCATGCCGGTGTTGGAGTCGCCAAGGGCGGCGCCGCTCTGGGTCGGGATATTGTCCGGGCCTTCCCACCAGCCGGTGGTGGAGGCGGCGGCGGCCGTCACCTGCGCCACGGGCTCATAGGCCTTGAGGTGCGCGAAGCGCGAAGACAGCGGGAATCCTTTGAGCGTGCCGTAGATGCAGCGGCGGTTCAGCTTGTGGACCACTTCCCAGGAGTAGCCCAGCTTGTCCATGGCGGCGGGATGGAGGTTTTCCACAAAGATGTCGGCTTCCTTGATGAGGCGCGTCAGGATCTCCTTGCCGTCGGGCGTGGCCGCGTCGAGGCTCAGGGATTTTTTGTTGGAGTTCAGCTGAAGGAAGTAATAGCTCGGGCAGTCCGGGTCGAACTGGAGCTCTTTACGCGTGGCGTCGCCGTGGCCGGGGCGCTCGATCTTGATGACATCGGCACCGAGCCAGGCGAGCAGCTGGGTGCAGGAGGGGCCGGACTGGACGGCGGTGAAGTCGACGATTTTGATGCCTTGCAAAGGAGCGGTGTTCATGGGGTGTCTCACTGGGGTAAGGGTGAAGAGAAAGGTACGTTACCTGGGGGAGAGCATAAAACCTGCCAATCGGAAAAAAGCGTGCGTATTCTCGACTCTTAGGGAAAAGTGTGGCCCGGTTTCTTGTTGCGCCGCTGCACAATTTTTAGCCACGGCATGTCCTCTTACCCTGTAAAAAAATTGCGCACCTGTCTAAAAATCAACCAGCGCCAACTCCGCGAAAGGGCAGCGAAAGGGGGGCAAGCCCGCAGCCGGGCGCGGCAGCCCCAAAAAGGTGCCATATCCTGAAGGTTTACGTTGCAAAAATTTTTTTGTACAAGGGCCTGTCCCTAAAAATGCCAAAATCGCCGGGCCATGCCGCCGGCCCTTCCGGCCGCACCTCCTCCGGCTCTTGCCCCTTGCCCGGACAGCCCCATGAAGCGACGCCGCGCCTTTTGCCTCCTCGCCCTGCTCCTGCTGGCACTGCTCGCCCCGGCGGCCGCGTGGGCCGTGGATTTCAAGCCCCGCGGCCAGTGGCTCATGAGCTTCGGCTACGGCATGAACGGCAAGTTCGTGAAAAACGCGGGCTTCACGGGCTTCAGCCCCGGGCAGGACAATTTCAACGCCCGGCAGAAGGTGGCCCTGCAACTGGACGCCGAGGTCTCGCGCACTCTCTCGGGCAGCATCTATCTCGACATCGGCGACATCATCTGGGGCCAGCAGGAGAGCGGCGGCGCGCTCGGCGCGGACGGCAACATGGTCAAGGTGGGCAACGCCTTCATCGACTGGTCGCTGCCCAAGGCGCCCTTGCGCGTGCGCATGGGCATCCAGAGCATCAAGACGCCGGCCTACGCCTCGGGCAATTCCATTTTTAATGGCAGTGTGGCAGCGGTGGTGGCCAACTGGGCCTTTTCGGAGTGGCTGAGCGTCACCGGCGCCTGGGCGCGCCCTTACAACGACAATACGCGCGGGATCGGGGGAGGCCCGGTGTTCGGCGACAATGTGGACGCCTTCGGCCTGCTCGTGCCGCTGCAACTGGAAAAGGCGGGCCTCATCCCCTGGGCGGTCATGGCCGTCATCGAGCCGCATGCCGCGCGCGCCAGGGATGCGGCCTATCCCTTCGGCAATTTTACCGCCATGGGCGGCGACGCGGGCAATTTCCGCGAGGGCATGTTCCCGGCCGGGGGCAGCCGCCACCGCGATTTTTCGGACGCCAACGGCGCCCGCGCCGTGCGCTCGCGCGCCACGGCCTTCTGGGCCGGCCTTACGGGCAAGTTCGACCTGCTCGCGCATTTGCGGGTGAGCTTTGACGCGGAATATGGCGAAACGGGCTGGCAGGACGACCGCCGCCTCGACCGGCGCGGCTGGTTCGCCACGCTCTGCGTGGATTCGGAGTATGACTGGGGCATGCCCGGCGTCTACGCCTGGTACGGGAGCGGCGACGACGCCAACCCGGCCAACGGCTCGGAGCGCCTGCCCGCGCTGGACCCGGGCAATTCCATCCATTATTCGCCGCTCGCCTATGACGGCTCGCACTATATCGAGCGCAACGCGCTCATCGGCAACAATCTCGCCGGCACCTTGGGCGTCGGCGTCCGTGCCGCGCACCTGCATTTGTGGGAAAACGTGTCGCAGACCTTTTATTTCAACTATATCCGCGGCACCAACAGCCGGGCCATGGCCCGCAAGATGTCGCTTGCTGGCCTGTGGGCCAACGGCATGGCGCTTTCCGGCGCGCAGCCGGGGCCGGGGGCCGACCTCGGCATGCCCAACCTCTACCTCACCCAGGGCGACTTCGCGGTGGAGATCGCGGGCACGGGGCGCTGGCGCCTCAGCGAGGGGCTGACGCTCTTTTACAGCGCCGGCTGGATCGGCCTCTCGCAGGACAAGGGCACGGGCGCCTGGGGCGCGCGGCATATGCGCGGCGAGGCCATCCCCGCCACGGCCAACGCCTGGAACGTGAACCTGAGCTTCATCGCGTCGTTTTGAGGATGCCGGAGGCGCCCCGCTCGGGCACCCGGAAAGTACCGCAGCTTGGTTCCGGCAAGGCTTTGTTATACTTCCGAGTTGACGTTGCGCCTTTGCTGCCTTCATGACGCCGAAATTATCCGTCAAAAACAGCCTTTTTGGTTCCGGCTGCGTCAGAGAAAAATTTCCTCGGTCGAGTACTTGAGTACACTCCCTTCGGAAATTTTTATCTTCCTTGCCGGAACCAAAAAATCTTATTTTTTAGGATTCTTCCGGCACTCGCATCCGTCTGTCGCTCCGCT
>CAMWVJ010000235.1 GCA_947177645.1 uncultured Desulfovibrio sp. | reverse complement strand
CTTGTGCTCGGCATCGGCGAGGCGCACCTTGGCCTCTTCCTCCAGCTGGGCGCGATAGTCCAGCACTTTCTGCATCTTGAAGCGAAACGGCATCTGCCCTGGCCCTCCCCCCTGGCACTCTCATGACCGGCGCTCATGCTCCTCAGGCACATTGCAAGGAGCGCGCCACCCGCGGGCGTCAACGCCCTGTCACGCCGGCATGAGCCCGGCCGCATGGTTCACCGGCCCGCAGCCCTTGCCGGGCGCGTAGGAGGCCCTGAGCGCGCGGTTGAGATAGCGCTGCGCCGCGGCCACGGCCGCCTCCAGCGGCAGCCCCTTGCCGAGGCCCGAAGCGATGGCCGCCGAAAGTGTGCAGCCCGTGCCGTGATTGTTGGTGGTCTCCACGCGGGGCTGCGGCAGCTTCTTGGGCTCCTGCCCGGGCCGGCAGAGCACATCCGTCACCACGACCGCGCTCTCCATGTGCCCCCCCTTGATGAGCACGGCCTTCGGCCCCATGGCGAGCAGCTTCTCTCCGGCGGCCGCGGCGTCCTCCATGGAGGCGATCTTCATGCCGGTAAGCATCTCCGCCTCGGGGCGGTTGGGCGTGAGCAGGTCGCAGCCGGGCAGCATCTCCTCGCAGAGGGCCGTCACCGCGTCTTCCTCCAGAAGGCGGCTGCCGCTCTGGCTCACCGAGACCGGGTCCACCACCAGCGGGAAGTCGCGGCGCCGCAGGATGGGCGCCACGGCGCGGATGATGCCCGCGGAAAAGAGCATGCCCGTCTTGGCCGCCGCCACGGGAAAGCCCTCGAGCACGGTGGTGAGTTCCAGGGCCACGAAGTCCGGCTCGGGCGCGGAAATGCCGGTCACGCCGAGGCCGTTCTGGGCCGTGAGCGCGGTGATGACGCTCATGCCGTAGCAGCCAAGGGCCATGATGGTCTTGAGGTCGGCCTGGATGCCGGCGCCGCCGCCGGAATCGGAGCCGGCCACGGTGAGGATGTTGGGGGGGGCGACGGTCATGCAAACTCCCGCGCAGCGCTGGTGGACGGTACAGCAAGGGGGAGCGGAGCCCGAAAGCCCCGCTCCCCGGAAGTGGCCCGGGCGCCGCCAGGGCGCCCAAGGCAGGTCTAGCAGTTGACGGGCGCGCCGGCCACGGGCTTGCGGCCGAGCATCATGAAGGCCACGAAGGCCACGATGGCCGCGATCACACCGACGATATTGGAGATGTCGATGGAGATGGCGAAGCCCATGGTGGGTTCGTAGCAGATGTAGGACACGCACACCGCGGTCATGAACACGGCCGGCACGGTGCAGAGCCAGTGACAGCGGTCACGCCGCATGAGGTAGGCCGCGCCCGCCCAGAGCATGATGGTGGCGAGCGTCTGGTTGGCCCAGCCGAAGTAACGCCAGATGATGGTGAAGTCCACCTGCGAGAGGAAGATGCCCACGAGGAACATGGGCACGGCCAGGTACAGGCGCGGGGCGATGCCCTTCTGCGAGTAGTTGAAGGCTTCGGCGATGGTCAGGCGCGCGGCGCGGAAGGCCGTGTCGCCCGAGGTGATGGGCAGCACCACCACGCCGAGGATGGCGAGCACGCCGCCGATGGAGCCCATGAGCGCCATGGAGGATTCCGTCACCACGTTGCCCGGGCCGCCGGCGGCGATGGCCGCCTGCAGGGCCTCGGGGCCGTGGTAGAAGCTCATGCCCACGGTGGCCCACACGAGGCCGATGAAGCCCTCGGCCACCATGCTGCCGTAGAACACGGGCTTGCCGAGCTTTTCATTGGCCATGCAGCGGGCCATGAGCGGCGACTGCGTGGCGTGGAAGCCGGAGAGGGCGCCGCAGGCGATGGTGATGAACACCAGCGGGAAGATGGGCGCGCCCTTGGGGTTCTGGTTGGCCCACACCGCGGAATTGTAGAACTCCATCGTGCCGTTGGCGCTTTCGACGAACATCATCACGGTCATGCCCACGGCCATGATGATGAGGATGGCGCCGAACACCGGGTAGAAGTTGCCGATGATCTTGTCGATGTGCATGATGGTGGCGATGAAGTAGTAGGCGAAGATCACGCAGACCCAGAAGGTCAGGTTGAAGGTCGCGGGCGTGAGCTTGGCGAGCAGGCCGGCCGGGGCGGCCACGAAGACCACGCCCACGAGCACGAGCAGCACCACGGCGAAAACGCGCATCACCTGCTTGGCGATGTTGCCGAGGTTGTAGCCCACGATGGCGGGCACGTTGGCGCCGTTATAGCGCACGGAGAGCATGCCGGCCATGAAGTCGTGCACGGCGCCGGCGAAGATGGTGCCGATGACGATCCACACCAGGGCCGAGGGGCCCCACACCGCGCCGAGGATGGGGCCGAAGACCGGGCCCACGCCGGCGATGTTCAGAAGCTGCACGAGCCAGACTTTCCACGTGGGCATTTCCACATAGTCCACGCCGTCGGCCATGGTCTTGGCCGGGGTCGGCCGCTCGGGCTGCGCGCCGAACACTTTCGACACGATGCCGCCATAGACGATGTAGCCCACGATGAGGCACACCGTCGCAAGAATGAAATACATGGAATTGGACATGTCCCAACCCTCCTGGATGGACACCCGAAAAGGACGCCGTGAGCGCGGGAACCCCATTTCCCGCATATCCTAGAGCTTCATTATGAAGGTTCGGAATCGCTGTCAATAAGGGAAGCGGAAAAAAATGGACGCCCCCGCAAGAGGGCGCCCGGAAAGGAAAAAACCGCGCTGACAGCTGCGCGAAAGGCGCGCTTTCGCGTAGGCTCAGGCCAGGGCCGCGCGGCCCAGTTCGGCAGCCGCGAGGTTGACCGCCTGGATCTTGGCCGGCAGATGCGTGCGGATGGCGGCGGTGAGGTCGTCAAAACTGACCGGCAGAAGGCCCGAGGCGCAGGCCGCCCCGAGGAGCGCCGTGCCGCCGCTCTGCACCGAGCCCGCCTCGCGCCCGAGGCTGCGGCAGGGCAAAAACCAGGCGTGCGCCGCCACGGCGTCCACCTCGCGGCGGATGCGCTCGATGCCGGGATAGACCGACTGGCCGAGCGCCACGCTCAGGGGCGCCAGGGGGTCGCTGCTCGAAAACACGGCCCCGCCCTCCCGAAGGTAGGGGAGGCCGCGCAAGGTCTCCAGCGGCTCGAAGCCGAGCAGCACGTCGGCCTCGCCGTAGTCCACGCGGGGCGAGCGCCAGCCGCCGAGCAAAAGGGCCGACTCCACCACGCCGCCTCGCTGGGCCATGCCGTGCACTTCGCCGCCCACGGCCTCGATGCCCGCGTCCAGCGCGGCCCGCGCGAGCAGATTGGTGGCGGTCAGGGTGCCCTGCCCGCCCACGCCCACAAAATAGATGCGCAGCCGCGCGTCGCGTGTTGCTGTTGTCATGGCGTTGTGTACTTCCGAGTTTGTGGTGCGCTTGTGCTGCATCTGTAATGCCGAAATTATCCGTCAAAAACAGCCTTTTAGGTTCCGGCTGCGTCAGAAAA
>CAMWVJ010000234.1 GCA_947177645.1 uncultured Desulfovibrio sp. | reverse complement strand
GCTCAAGAACGGCCTCAACGCCGAGGCCGAGCAGTCCTTCGGCATCGTGCTCGACAAGTACCCGGAATCGTCGCAGCTCCAGGCCGCGTCCGTGGGCCTCGCGCGCGCCCTCGTCAACCAGGACAAGCACGAGCGCGCGCAGGTCATCCTCGACTTTATCAGCAAGCGCTGGCCGCGCTACTACATCGAAGACCCGGAATTCCTGCTCCTCCAGGCGGCCAATGACGAAAAAATGGGCCGCGGCGATGCGGCCATGGATCTGTACTGGCTCTATATCAACCTCGACCCCAAGCGCCAGGGCAACGAGAGCCTCCTGCTCAAGATGGCCGACACCTATCTGCGCAAGGGCAACGCCCAGGCCGCCAACTTCATCTATAACGACATCGTGCGCGACTTCCCGGACTCGCCGGCGGCCAGCACCGCGCGCCTGCGCCTGGCGGAAAAGGGCATCTACGAGGCGCCCATCACCTATGAGGAAATGAGCAAGGTCTTCGCGCGTGGCTCCGAGCCGCCGCTCTGGCAGGTATATTCCGACCTCGCGGCGTCTTCCGACACCACGCCCGAGGCCGTGCTGGCCAGGCTCAAGCAGGCCATGTGGCTCTACTGGGACCGCCAGTACCCCGAGGCCATGGGCAAGGCGGCGGACTTCATCGACGCCTACCCCGAGCACCAGAACGTGCCCGAGGCGCGCGAACTGCTCTGGCAGGCCTTCAGCAAGGAGCTCGCCAATTCGCTGGCCGAGCAGAATTACGGGCGCATCCTCCTGCTCTGGAACGGCTTTCCGCTGGTGCGCGAGCGCTACGGCGAGCCGGATGCGCGGCTGCGCTATGCCCTGGCGCAGGGCTGGCTCGAGCGCGGCGACGAGGACAAGGCCTTCGAGCTCATGGCCGACTTCCTCAAGGGGCCCATGGACCCGGACTACGGCGAAGCCGCGTTCTCGCAGTTTTTCAACCACTATCTGAAAAACGGCGCCTGGGACAAGATTCTCGACCTTGCCAAGCTCGTGGAGTCGTGGAACCTCCAGCCGCAGTTGCGCAACCAGCTCGACTACGCGCAGGCGCTCTCCGCGCAAAATCTCAACCTGGGCGCGCCGGCGCTCGCCATGTGGCGCAAGCTCGCCGAAAGGTCGGACATTCCGCTCTACCAGCAGGCCTACGCCACCTATTTCCTCGCGCGCGACGCCGAGGCCCGCAAGGACATCCGCGCCGCCTACGAGACCAACCGCCGCGTCATCGAGCTTTTCACGCGCCTGCAGGACGAGCGCTCGGACAAGGCCGACCCGCAGCGCATCAAGGAGGCCACCGCCGCCCTGATGGACATCTGCGAAGTGGGCAACCGCATCCCCGAGGCCCTGCAATGGGTGGAACGCTATAATGCCTATGTGCCGCAGGATTCGGAGGAATATCCGGGCCTGCGCTTCCGCGAGGCCCGGCTGTACCGCAAGCTCGGGGACGCCTCGCGCGCCGAGGCCCTGCTGGAGGACATCGTGCGCCGCTTCCCCGATTCGCCCTTCGCCCAGGCGGCCGCGGCGGAACTGCGCACCTTCGAGGTCTCGCGCGATCTGCAGCGCTTCATGCCGAACCAGCCCAAGGAGCAGAGGCCCGTCAGCGAAGGCACGACCGACGGCACTTGGAGCAGCTCCGGGCCGGCGCGCCAGCAGGAGGGGGAGAACCGCTAGGGCGCAGCCGGATGGAGTTGGCCACGCCCTTCTCACAATGAAAGAAAACCCTCGGGCGCCATCGCCGCGACGGCGGCTCCCCGAGGGTTTTTTGCGGCGCAGTGCCGGGCGCGTGTGAACCGCGCCTTCGCAAAAGTCTGATGAAATCCCGTCAGAGACTGACTTCGAGGATGCGCACGCAGAAATCGTGCGTCCTCGTGCCCGCGCCGTCGGCGAGCAGTTGCGCGGGCGAGCCGCGCTCGATGATGCGGCCGCGCTCCATGAACAGGATCTCCGTGGCGAGCGCGCGGGCAAAATCCATCTGGTGCGTGGCCATGACCATGGTCATGCCGCCGGCCGCCAGGTCGCGGATGACGGCCAGCACCTCGCCCACCAGCTCGGGGTCCAGCGCGGAGGTGGGCTCGTCCAGCAGCATCACCTTGGGGTCCATGGCGAGCGCGCGGGCGATGGCCACGCGCTGCTTCTGGCCGCCGGAAAGCTGCGCCGGATAGAGCAGGGCGCGCCGCGCCAGGCCCACGCGCGCCAGTTCGTCCAGCGCCCGTTCGCGGGCCTCCTTGCGCGACATGCCGCGCACCTTGCGCAGGGCGATGGCGACGTTCTCTTCGGCGGTGAGGTGGTCGAAGAGGTTGAAATCCTGAAAGATCATGCCCACCTGGGCGCGAAAGGCGCAGAGCTTGCGCTTGTCGTCGCGCTCAAGGCGCTCGCCCTCCAGCCATATCTCGCCCGTGTCCGGGGGGATGAGGCAGTCGATGCACTGGAGCAGGGTGCTCTTGCCCGCGCCCGACGGCCCGATGAGCACCATGAGCTCGCCCCGGCGCACATCAAGGGAGCAGTCATCCAGAATGAGCTTGCCGCTCAGCCGCTTGGAGACATGCTCCACCCTGAGTACCGTGTCCTGTTCCGCGCTCATCGGCCCTCCGCATCCCTCGCGGCGTTCACGCCGGTTCTCCCATGTCGAAGCCGGCCCCGCCGGTGGAGTAGCCGGGCACATGGACCTTGTCTTCCAGGCGGCGCAAAAGGCGGAGCACCACCCAGGTCAGGAAAAAGTAGATGGCGCCGGCGGCGGCATAGAGCGCCAGGTGCTCATGCGTGCGCGCCGCCACGAAGGAGGTGCGGGCCATGATGTCCTGCGTGCCGAGCACGAAGCAGATGGCCGAATCCTTGAGCAGGATGGAAAACTCGTTGGCCCAGCCCGGGATGGAGAGCCTGAGGGCCTGCGGCAGGATGATGCAGGCGATGCCCGTGGCGTCGCTCATGCCGAGCGCCCGCGCAGCCTGCAACTGCCCGCGCGGCAGGCTCTCGATGGCGCCGCGGAAGATCTGCGACTGGTAGGCCGTGCTCGTGCAGCCGAGTACCAGGCAGGCAATGATGAAAGGCTCCGCGGGCAGCCCCAGGCTGATGAAGAAGCCGTAGAACAGGAAGAGCAGCACGAGGATGGGCACGCCCCGGAAGAACCAGACATAGAGGCGCACGAGGCGCCGGCTCCACTTGGGGCCATAGACCTGCGCCATGGCAAAGGGCACGCCCAAGGCGAGGCCCATGGCGAGCGATGCGGCCACATTGCCCACGGTGACGAGGATGCCCGGCAGGATGGCGGGCAGCGCCTGAATGACGACGAGCAACGAATCCATGGGCGTGGCGGTTCGGGGTTGGTGCCGCTGGCCGGCGGGCGCAGGCGGCGCGCACAGCGGCTCGGGACAATGCGGGGCGTCGGGTCAGCTCCCCGTCAGGGATGTCCCCGGGCTGCCGGCCACAGGAGCGGCCGGGGCCCGGGGAAAGTGCCGTTCACGCCGGGCATGGCAGGCCCGGCGCGAGATCCTTACT
>CAMWVJ010000233.1 GCA_947177645.1 uncultured Desulfovibrio sp. | reverse complement strand
CTCCCGGAAGATCCAGGCAAAGCCGCCGGCCGCCATGGCCGGGGCATCTCCCGCGCTCTCCCGAAAAGTCGTGAAGTCGAATTCCAGCAGGTTGCCGCGCCAGGGCGTGAACAGGCCGCAGGCGGCGAGCCGGCCCGAGCCGTCTTCGCAGCGCAAAAGCAGCCCCCGGCCCGTCACGCGGCGCCAGTCCTCCAGCGTGGGTTCGGCAAAGGCGTACATGGCGCAGCCGAGCAACCCCTCGCGCCGCATGCGGTGAAAAGGCTCGTCGCGTTCGGCGTCCGTGACGGCGGGGCGATAGCTGAAGTTCATGGCCGGCCTCCCTGCTCACCGAAGATGTCGTAGCCCGTGCGCGCCCGGCCGGGCGCGGGCGCCCCTTGCGCGAGATCCGCCCTGAAGCCCGTGGCCCCGTAGCGCAGGGCGTCGGCCGCGTGACTCGTCCAGTCATGGAGCGGGCCTGTGGCCTCGCCGTGGCGCCGCCACTGCCGCCGGTAGGCCCTGAGCGCGCGGATGCCGGCCGTGCAGTGCCTGGCATCGAACCAGAGGCGCGGGATCAGCCTGCGCGTGGCGTCGATGCCGTCCGCGAGCGAAAGGCCCGGGGCCACGCTGAAGCGGATGCCGAGGGCGGCCGCGCTTTCGAGCCGGCTCTGCCCGGTGCCGAGCTCGCGCACGCGGATGTCGCGCGGGGCGATGTGCTGCCCGTAGACGAAGCCTCGCCCGCCTATCCCCGGAAGATCCGCCGGCGCCGGGGAGCCCGCGGGCTGCGCCTTGAGCCCGAGCACCCGCGCATAATGGGCGAGCCCTTCGCCGCCGGCCTCGTAATAGTCGAGCATGCGCCACGCGCCCGAGGGCTCGGCCTGGAAGAACCAGATGGCCGTGGCGTCGTCCATGCCAAGGTCCCACGCGGTGTGCACCGGGAGCGCCGGGTCGGGCGCAAGGCGCGTGATGCGCCCCTCCCCCTCGGCGGCGTCCAGCAGGACCGCGTAATAGGCCCCGCGCAGGGCGGCCGCGAAGGAGCACTCGAATTCCTGCCGGTATTCGCTCTCGTCCATGGCGCGGCGCGCGGCGGCCAGCTCCGCCTCGGGCAGGTAGCCCGTGGCCGAGGCCGGAAAGCGGAAGCGCGACCACAGGCCCGTGGCGTCGGCGCCGGCCTCCTGCCACACATCGTGGAGCAGGTTTTCCGTGCCGCGCGGCGTGCCGCAAAAAAGCGCCCGGCCCTCACGGTCGGCCAGCATGGGCCGGAAGACCTGGCTCCAGACGCGGCGCTCCATGTCCGCCGGCTCGTCGAGCACGAGGTCGTCGAGGTAGAGGCCGCGCAGGGCGTCGGCGTTTTCCGTGCCGAGGAGGCGGATGCGCGCGCCATTGGGCAGGATGCAGCTAAGCTCGCTCTCGAGGAAGCGCGTGCCCGTGACCGCCCCGGCGAAACGCCGCAGATAGTCCCAGGCCACGGCCTTGGCCTGCCCGAGGAAGGGCGCGGCGTAGGCCGCCCGCCAGTCCGCGCCGCCGCGCCGGAGCGCCTCGCGGAGGAGGTCGTTGACCGCGGCCACGGTCTTGCCGAAGCGGCGGTGACAGAGGAGCACGCAAAAGCGCGTGCGCTCCTCGTGGAAGCGGCGCTGGAGCGGCCGCGGCGTGTAGGGGATGACACAGGGCATATGCCTTCCTCACTCCGCCTTTTGTGGCGTATCCGCCCAGACCACCACGAGCCGCGGGGCCTCGGCCTTGGCCGGCTCGGCCCCGTCCCGGAGCGCGCGCAGCAGGGCATGCACTTCCTTGAGCTCGCGCACCACGTCGAGCCCCTTGTCCGCAACCGGCGCGGCGTCCAGCGTGTCCGCGAGGAGGCCGAGGCGCCGCTCCAGCCGGGCGAGCAACTGGCGCTCCTGCGTTTTTTTGGTGGCGCGCGCGGCCATCAGCGGCGCCGCCCTTCAGCCGGGAGCAGCCCGAGCCGGTCTTCCTGACGGTCGAGCCCGTGCTCGAGGCGCGCGAGCAGCCTGTCCAGCCCGGAAATGCGGGCGTTGAGCGCCTGGATCTCGCCGCGCAGGGCCGCGAGCTCGCCGTGCAGCGCCGCCATGTCGCTTGCTGCCGGGAGCTCGCGCACGCGCTCCTCCAGCACGGAGAGACGCCCGTTGAGCTCCGATTCGCTGCGCGCCTCGCGCTGAAGATGCAGCAGCCACTCGTCCGAGCGCACGAAGGCGCGCCGGAGGCTCCACAGCGCCAGGGCGAACAGCCCCTGCACCGCGAGGATGAGCAGGGACGCGCCCCCGCCGCCGAAAAGCCCCTGCCAGGCATGTGCTGTCATCATCGTTTCCCTCCCTCAGAAGCCCAGGCCGAGCATGCCCAAAAGCACGGTGAGGATCTGGTCCAGCGCCGAGGGCGGCAGGTGCCGCTCCAGCTGCGGGAAGAGGAGCGGGATGACGATGAGCCGGCCGGCGACCTCCCACGCGAAGAGCAGGGTCAGCACCCAGCCGAGGAAGGAGCGCCACAGCCTGAGCCGGCTTTGCGGGGCGCCTTCGATCTCGGCGCTGTTGATGCGGCCCTGGGCCTCATTCTGGCTGGCGCGGCCGCTGAGCACGCGCTCCGAGGCGCGGGCGAGCTCGCCGGCGATGCCCTTGTCCGCGCCCTTGCGGCCGAAGAGACCGCCGAGCACCCCGCCGGTGAGCGTGCCCAGAGCCTTGCCGAGCATGGCCCACATCAGAAGGCCCCCCTTTCGAGCTCGCCCAGATAGTCGGCAAGCCCGGCCACGCGGTTGCGCCAGCCCTGCAAAAAGGCCTTCATGGAGGGGCGGCGCGCCGCAAGCTCGCGGTAGAAGGCTTCGCGCTGGCGCAGGGCCTGCCGGGCCGCGCGGAAGGCGAGGTCCACCGCGGCGAGCGCCTCGGCCAGTTCGCGCGTTTTCGGGCCCATGAGGCCGTCTTCGGCGATGGCGCTCCAGTGCTCGAGCTCGGCCTCACCCAGCTGGTTCATGGCCCGCTGGAGCTGGCGCACGGCGCGGCCCGGCCCCATGTTCACCGCCCCGTCATAGAGGGTGACGCCAAGCGGCAGCGGCAGCCGCTGGCAGCCGAGCTTGTCCCAGAACTCCCGGCGGAAGAGCGCGGCGGCCTGGGCCTTGGTGCAGGCGCGGATGTCGTCGGCGTCCACATCGCCGTCCATGTCGAGGTCGAGCGACTGCCACGCGCAGGTGCCGGCGCCCGGGCGCGGGCACGAGCCGCAGTTGCGGGCGAGGCGCAGGCATTCCTCCCGGGCCTCGCGGGCGAGCTCCTGCACAAAACGCAGGGAAACGCCGTGATTGGTGAGGCCGCCCGGGTCGGCGGGATGGTCGGAAAGGCCGCCCTCCCAGCGGGCGGTGAAGGCATGGGCCACGGAAAAGGCGTCGCGCATGGTGTGCTCCCGAAACGAAGTGCCGATATGATGCTGTGACGGATGCCGCCCTGTGCGGCGCCCGTGGGAGCAAGGTGCCAAAAAGAAGGCGCAGCGTAAGAGTGAAGCCTTTCACCAGCGGCAACTGCCGGGCC
>CAMWVJ010000232.1 GCA_947177645.1 uncultured Desulfovibrio sp. | reverse complement strand
CGGCGTGGCGGAAATCCCCTCCATTGGCATCCACGGCGATGACGGGCTTGTCGCGCATCACGCGGATTCGGGCCGGGCGATCACCTGGCGGCCGCGGTAGGCGCCGCAGTTGGGGCACACGCTGTGGGGCGTGGTGGGTTCGCCGCAGGAGCAATAGATGACGGCAGGCTTGGCCACACGGTCATGGGAACGGCGCATGCCCTTGCGGGAACGCGATTTCTTGTTTTGCTGAACAGCCATTGGGGTCTCCTTTTGGCGGCTGGGCATGCCGGCTGGTCATGGCGGCGGCCCGCCGGGCCCGATACGGGCGAATTATGGGAGACAGTCCATAGCGGAAATTTCGCCGCTTGTCCAGACCTGCCCAAGCCCGCGGCTGGCGCCGCTCCCTTGCCCGCCCGCGCATCCTCGCACAGGGCGCGCCCTTCGCGTGGCGTTTCGTGGCCGCCCCCGGGCATGCGCTCTGTGTGGTGCTCCCGGGCGCCGAGCCCTTTCCCGTGAGCCTGCGCTGGCTCACATGGCAGTCCTTCCTCTCCTAATTACAAAAGCCCCTCCCCCGCATGGCCAGGCGGCCGCTTTTCCGGCAAGTTCCCGGCATGCGCTTCCATCTCGTCACGCTCTTTCCCGAATTTTTCGCCTCGCCGCTCGCCACCGGCCTCATGGGGCGCGCCCGCGAAGCCGGCGTGGTGGAGGTGAGCTTCCATGACCCGCGCACGTTCAGCACCGACAGGCATCATCATGTGGACGACCGGCCCTATGGCGGCGGGCCGGGCATGGTGCTCCAGCCAGGGCCCGTGGTCGCGGCCGTGCGCGAGATAGCGCGGCCCGGGCGCATCCTCTTCCTCACGCCGGCGGGGCGCCCCTTCACCCAGGCCCTTGCCCGCGAGCTCGCCCGCGAAGAAGATCTGACCCTCATCTGTGGCCGCTACGAGGGGCTTGACGCGCGCGTGGCCGAGCTCCTGCCGCTCACGCCCGTCTGCGTGGGCGACGCCGTGCTCAACGGCGGCGAGACAGCGGCGCTCGCTGTCATGGAGGCCGTGGGGCGCCTTGTGCCCGGCTTCATGGGCAAGGAAGCCTCGGGCGAGGACGAGAGCTTTTCCGCCGGCATCCTCGAATATCCGCACTATACGCGGCCCGAGGTCTTCGAGGGGCTGGAGGTTCCCGCCGTGCTGCGCAACGGCGACCATGCGGCCATCGCGGCCTGGCGCCGGGGCGAGGCGCTCGCCGCAACCCTGCGCCAGCGCCCGGAGCTGCTGGACGAGGCCCCCCTCGACCGCGCGGACGCCGCCACCCTCGCCGCCCTTCCGCGGGAGCGGCCCGGCCGCAACCTCTCCTTTTGCCTCCTCCATTATCCCGTCCTCCTCAAAGGGCGAAAATGCGGCGCGTCCTCTTTGACAAATCTTGACGTACACGATATAGCCCGGATTTCGCGCAGCTATGGCATGGGGCCTTTCTATGTGGTGACGCCCCTTGAGGACCAGCTGAGGCTGCTTGCGGCCATCCTCCGTCACTGGGGAGGAACCGCCGGCCCGTTGCGGCGCGACCGCAGCCGGGCGCTCTCGCTGGTGCGCGGGGTGCCCTCGCTGGATGATGCCATCGCCGAGGCCACGGCCCGCGCGGGCACGGCGCCGCGCCTCGTGGCAACGTCCGCGGCATGGCCGGAGAAAAAGCGCGCCGCCCCGCCGCTCACGCCCGCAAAGGTGCGGGACTGGTGCCGCGAAGGCCCGGTGCTGCTCCTGCTCGGCACGGCGCGCGGCCTGGCGCCGGAAGTGACGGCCCTGTGCGACGGGCGCCTGCGGCCCCTGCGTTTTTTGGGCGACAACCATCTTTCCGTGCGCAGCGCGGCGGCCATCCTGGCCGACAGGATACTGGGCGATTTTTGTTGAAAACGGCGGCCCGCCCCTTTGCCGGCCCCGATGAAGGAGTTGACATGGATATCATCAAGAAGATCGAGCGCGAAAACATGCGCATGGACATGCCCGCCTTCCGCTCGGGCGATACCGTCAAGGTGTATCTGCGCATCGTGGAAGGCGAAAAGGAGCGCATCCAGGTCTTCCAGGGCAATGTCATCCGCATCCAGCGCGGCACCACCAATGCCAGCTTCACGGTGCGCAAGATCTCCGACGGCGTGGGCGTGGAGCGCATCTTCCCCATCAACTCGCCCTTCATCGACCATGTGGAGGTCGTGGCCCAGGGCCGCGTGCGCCGCAGCCGCCTCTACTACCTGCGCGGGCGCAAGGGCAAGGCGGCCCGCATCAAGCCGCGCGCCCGCTACTGAGCGCCACCCGTGGACGCCGGGCGCGCCCGGCGTCCGCCATGGCCGGAAGCCCCCCATCGCCCCGGCCGCATCTGCCCGGATTTTCCGGGGGCCTGACGGCTCCTCGTGAGGAGCCGTCTCTTGTGGCGGGCATCGACGAGGCCGGGCGCGGCTGTCTCGCCGGGCCTGTGGTGGCCTGCGCCGTCATCCTCCCCTCCCGCTTCGATTTGCCCGGCCTCACCGACTCCAAGCTCCTGAGCGCCCGCCAGCGCGAAACGCTGGCGCCGGCCATCCGCGCCTGCGCCGTGGCCTGGGGCCTGGGCGTCGTCTGGAGCCGGCGCATCGAGCGCGTGAACATCCTCCAGGCCACGCTCGAGGCCATGGCCCGCGCGGCCTGTACGCTTCGCGCCGCTCCCGGTCTGCTGCTCATCGACGGCAACAAGGTCATCCCCGAAGACCTGCTCCTGACGATGTGGCGCAAGGCGCATCATGGCCCGGCCCCCCGCCAGCGCGCCCTTGTGGGCGGCGACAGGAGCGAACCGGCCATTTCGGCCGCTTCCATCCTCGCCAAGACCTTTCGCGACCGGCTCATGGCCGCGCTCGCCCGCCGCTGGCCCGGCTATGGCCTTGAACGCCACATGGGCTACGGCACCCGCGAGCATCTGGAAGCACTGCGCCGTCTCGGGCCCTGCCCGCTCCACCGCCGCACCTTCCGCGGCGTCTTGCCGGCTGATGAAAGGCCCGAAGCCCCGAGCGCCGCGGCCTGGGGCGCCCTGTGCTGAAGCGGGACGGGCGCCATCTCGCCCTCGGGCGCCAGGGCGAGGAAGCCGCCTGCGGCATGTTGCGGCGCGCCGGGCTGCGCATCCTCGACCGCAACTGGCGCGCCGGACGCCTCGAACTCGACATCGTTTGTCAGGACGGCGCCACCGTGGTCTTTGTGGAAGTGAAGACTCGCTCGAGCGATGAGCGCGGGGGCCCGGAAGGCGCGCTCACGCCCGCCAAGCAACGCAGCCTCTCCCGCGCGGCCCAGGCCTGGCTTGCCGCCCATGACGCCTGGGCCTCGCCCTGCCGTTTCGATGTCGTCTGCCTCGTGGCCCGCGACGGAACCTTCAGCGCCGAGCATTACCGCCATGCCTTCGACTTCGCCCCGTCTCTGGATAGTGGCAACGCCCCTTGGCAACCCTGGTGACCTCTCGCCGCGCGCCCGCGAGGTGCTGGAAAAAGCCGGCCTCGTCCTCGCCGAGGACACGCGCCGGG
>CAMWVJ010000231.1 GCA_947177645.1 uncultured Desulfovibrio sp. | reverse complement strand
CAGCATGTCCGGCCGGGGCCGGGGCTTCACCGGCTTCGGCAGACGCGGGCCGCCCGCCGGCGGGGCCGTATCCTGCGCGGGGGGTTCCTTCAGGGCGTCAAGGTGCTTGCGCCATTCGCCGAGCAGGCGCTGGAGCTCGGGCTCGCGGCGGTCGATGAGGTAGACCGGCGTTCCTGCTTTGGGCGTGGCGTGCTTCGCAAGCCTGAGGCGCAGGGTGCCCGCCTTGGGCACGCGCCGCGTCACGGGAAGCGTGGCGTGCCAGCGCTCGTCCTCCACGCCCACGCGCAGATAATCGCCCGGCAGAAGCTCGAGATGCGGCTTGAGCTCGCAGCTGCCCTCGGGCGTGATGCGCACCTTGCCGGCCAGCAGGCCCGAGCTCGTCTGCTTGTCCGGGCTCGCGGCCTCCTCCGGGGATTGCGGCAAAAAGCGCGCCTTCACCCCGGGGCGCCCCAGGGCCAGTTCGAGAATGTCCTGGGCCGTCTTCCGCGCCGCCGGGTCGCCGGGATTGTCGCGCAACAGGCGGTAGGCCGTCACCGTATGAAAGACGTAGTGCGGCCCCTTCTTGCGGCCCTCGATCTTCCACGAGGCGAGATGCGGCACGTCGAGCAGGGTCTTGACCAGCGGCCCGAGCTCGAGGTCGCGGCAGGAGAAGAAGCGGCCCGACTTGCCGCCGGGCCTCGCGTGCGCCGGCCGCCCCTGCGTGGGCCGGCCTTCCGCCGATCGCCCTGGCGCGCCCCCCTTGCGGCGCGGGGCGTCCTTGCCCGCCTGCCGCCCCACCTGGCGCGCGACCTCGCTGTAGACGCGGCGGCAGGGCTGCACGCAGCGCCCGCGCAGGCCACTCTTGCCGCCCATGTAGCTCGACCAGTAGCAGCGGCCGGACACGCAATAGCAGAGCGCCCCCTGCACGAAGAGCTCAAGGTCGAGCCCCTCCGGGCAGGCGGCGCCCATGGCGCGGATCTCGTCGATGGACAGCTCGCGCGGCAGGATGACCCGGCTCGCGCCGAGGCGCTTCGCCTCCTCAAGGGCCAGCGGGTGGGTCACATTGGCGAGCGTGGAGAGCGCGAGGCCGCCCGTGAAGCCGGCCTGCCGGGCGATGTCGATGAGGCCCGGGGCCTGGATGATGAGGCCGTCCGGCTCAACGCGGCGGGCGAGGCGCGCCACGAGCCGCCAGGCCGCGCCGATCTCGCCGGGCTTGATGAGGGTGTTCATGGCCACATAAACGCGGCGCCCGTTCTCATGGGCGAGGTCCGTGAGGCGGGTAAGCTCGCCGATGCCGAAATTCTCGGCCTCCATGCGCGCGGAAAAGTGCTTCAGCCCCACATAAACGGCGTCGGCGCCGGCGGCCAGCGCCGCCAGGAAGGAGGGCGTGTCGCCGGCCGGGGCAAGGATCTCCGGGCGCGCCGGCGTGTCGGGCGTCGTCTCGCTCATGCGCCGTAATACTCCCGGTACCACTCCACGAAGCGGCCGATACCCACGGCGAGCGGCGTGGCCGGCGTGAAGCCCGTGACGCGGGCGAGGTCGTCCACATCCGCCCAGGTGGATTCCACATCGCCGGGCTGCATGGGCAGAAGCTCGCGGATGGCCTTCTTGCCGAGGGCCTTTTCCAGCGTGTCGATGAAGACGCCCAGCTCCACGGTGTCGTGATTGCCGATATTGTAGATGCGCCACGGCGCCGAGCTTGTGGCCGGGCTGGGCGCGGCCGCGTCAAAGGCCGGGTCGGGCGCGGCGGGGATGGGCAAAAGGCGCACCATGCCCTCCACGATGTCGTCGATATAGGTGAAGTCGCGGCGCATGCGGCCCTCGTTGAAGACCTTGATGGGCTCGCCCTTCAGGATGGCCGTGGTGAAGAGGTGCAGCGCCATGTCCGGCCGCCCCCAAGGCCCGTAGACCGTGAAGAAGCGCAGGCCCGTGGCCGGGATGCCGAACAGGTGGCTGTAGGCGTGGGCCATGAGCTCGTCGCTCTTCTTGGTGGCCGCGTAGAGGCTCACGGGGTGGTCGACATTGTGGCGCGTGGAATAGGGCATGGCCGCGTTGAGTCCGTAGACCGAGGAGGACGAGGCGAAAACAAGGTGCTCCACGCCGTTCTGGCGGCAACCCTCGAGCACATGCCCGAAGCCCACGAGGTTGGAGCTGATATAGGAGGCCGGGTCCTTGAGGCTGTAGCGCACGCCGGCCTGCGCCGCGAGATTGACCACATGCGTGAAGCGCTCGGCCGCGAACAGGCGCGCCATGCCGTCCCCGTCGGCGAGGTCAAGGCGCTCGAAGCGGAAGGCCGCGCTCTGGGGGAGGGCGGCCAGATCCCTGAGCCGCGCCTCCTTGAGGCCAACATCATAATAGGCGTTCAGGTTGTCGATGCCCACCACGGTGTGTCCGTCGGCGAGGAGCCTTTTGGCGAGGTGGTGGCCGATGAAGCCGGCGGCGCCGGTGACGAGGACGTGCATAGGCTCTCCTTCAGGATGGCAGCGGGGAGAGTATGCCAGATGCGGGCGCGGGGCAAGCGCCCGGGCGTCGTTCACAGGCGCTGCGCCCCGTGGCGAAGGCCGGCCCCGCCGCTTCCCTTTTGCGGCGCCCGGGGCTATAGTCCCCTGACTTTGCGGGCGGAAGGGCGGCAGGGGCCGCATGACCTCCGGCAAAGCCAAGCAAGAAGGAGACCGATACCGCCATGAGCGAGAACCTGACCGTCGCCGTTGTCGGCGCCACCGGCGCCGTGGGCCGGGAAATGCGCAAGACCCTCCAAGACCGGGCCTTCCCCGCCCCGCCCGGGCGTGCCGTCGCCTCGGCGCGGTCGGCCGGGAGCCGCGTGCCCTTTGGCGACGAAGAGCTTGTGGTGGAAGAGCTGAAGGAGGATTCCTTCGAGGGCATTGACCTCGCCCTCTTCTCCGCGGGCGGTTCCACTTCCGAAAAGTTCGCGCCGCTGGCCGCGCACGCCGGCTGCGTGGTGGTGGACAACTCCTCGGCCTGGCGCATGGACCCGCGCTGCCCCTTGGTGGTGCCCGAGGTCAACCCGGACGCCCTTGACAAGCACGAGGGCATCATCGCCAACCCCAACTGCTCCACCATCCAGATGGTGGTGGTGCTGAAGCCCATCCATGACGCCGTGGGCGTCACGCGCGTGGTGGTCTCCACCTATCAGGCCGTGTCCGGCACGGGCCAGAAGGGCATCGAGGAGCTGGAGCGCCAGGTGCGCGACCTCTTCAACGGCCGCGACCCGGAAAGCAAGGTCTATCCGTACCGCATCGCGTTCAACGCCCTGCCGCACATCGACGTCTTCCAGGACAATGACTACACCAAGGAAGAGATGAAGATGGTCAACGAGACCGTCAAGATCATGGAAGACCCGTCCATCAAGGTGACGGCCACCTGTGTGCGCGTGCCCGTGTTCTACTGCCACGGCGAGGCCGTCAACGTGGAGACGAAGAAAAAGATGACCCCCAAGGAGGCGCGGCTTCTGCTCTCGCAGGCGCCGGGCGTGCGGGTGTTAGACGACCCGCGCGAGCTGCTCTATCCCATGCA
>CAMWVJ010000230.1 GCA_947177645.1 uncultured Desulfovibrio sp. | reverse complement strand
GCCCTCTTCACGCTGGAGGAAGGCCGCGCCGAAGACGGCCGCTGCTACTGGCGCGCGCTCCTGCACGGGCGCAGGCATCCGTATCTCAACATGCGCGAGACCCGGACAGAGGACGGCGAGGTCTTTGCCCTGCGCGACGGCCTGCGCCGCATGGAGGCCCTTGTCCGCACCGGGAGCCGCTATGTGGATCTCCCGGCCTGCCTCGAAGAGTGCCGGCAGCAGTTGCCCGCAACGCTGGCCACGCTCCTGACTGAATGCCTTGAAACCACTGTCGGCGCCCTGCATGAGGCCGACACCACGGCCGGCCTTGCGGCGTGGCTCGGCGGCATCCATGGCTTTTTGCTCGCCCATGGCGGCGATGTGTGGCGGCGCTTTCCGCTGGATGCCGAGGCGCTGTTCCGGCTCATGCGCCATGTGGCGCCCGGGCTCGCGCACAATGCCCTCGCCGGCGAGGTCTTTCCGCCGGCCCTGCTCTACGGCATTGCCCGGCAATTGCTGGAGCGCGAGCGCATCCCCTTTGAGGCCGACCCGCTGGTGGGCGTGCAGGTGCTCGGCATGCTGGAAACGCGCCTCTTGCATTTCGACCGCGTTTTTGTGGTGGATGCCACGGACGATGTGCTGCCCGGCAATCCCGCGCAGGACCCGCTCCTGCCAGATTCCCTGCGCGCCGTGCTCGGCCTGCCGGACGCGCGGCGCCGCGAGCGCGTGGCCGCCTATACCCTGCACCGCCTCTGCGCCAGCGCCCGCGAGGCCCATTTTTACTGGCAGGAAGGCGTGGGCCATTCCGCGCTTTTTGACGGCAAGAAGCTGCGCAGCCGCTTTGTGGAGGGGTTTCTCTGGCAGACGGAGTTGGAGCGCGGCGCGTTGCTCACGCCCGGCACGGCGCCCCTGCGCGCGGCGGCGTGCGAGGTGCGCCAGACACCCTCCGAGCCGGTCTCCCTCACGCGGACGCCCGAGCTCGACGCGGCCATGAAAGCCTTTTTGCAGGGGACGCTCTCGGCCACCAGGCTCGATACGTATCTCGACTGCCCCCTGCGCTTCGTGTGGGAGACCCTGTGCCGCCTCAAGCCCCGGCAGGAGGTGAACGAAGGGGACGACCCCGCAGCGGTGGGAACCTGCCTGCACGCGGCCCTGCGCGCCCTGTATGCGCCGTGGCTCGGCAAGACGGTCAGGAAAGGCGACATCACGGAGGCGCAGGCTCTTGCCTGTTTTCAGGAGGCCATGGCCCAGGCCGACCTGCGCCGGCTGCTCCCGGCCGATGCCTGCCTCATGCTCGAAGCCAGCGTGCCCGTGCGCCTGCAAAAATTTTTGGAGCACCAGCCCGAAGAGACCCAAATCGTCGCCCTGGAGCGGCGCATCGACGCCGATCTTATCCTTGCCGGGCGCTCCTACGCCTTTACCGGCATCATCGACCGCCTCGACCGGCGCGACGGCCTCCTCCATGTGCTCGATTACAAGACTGGCGGCATCAAGCGGCACGACCCGGGCCTCTGGACGGACAGCCCCTTCTTCGCCCGGGCGGCCGAGCTTTGCGCGCGGGTGGACAGCGCGGGCGGGGCGCCAGATGCGGAGACCATGGCCGGACTCGACGGCGCTTTTGAAGCCCTGCGCGAACGGCTGCCGAGCATGCAGCTCCCGGCCTATGTGGCTCTTCTGGAAGCCCGCGAGGGCGACGCAGTGGGCGATGCAGCCCTCGTGGAGCTGCGCTTTCAGGGCAAGGAACATCCCCTCTTCGGGCCCCTGCTGGACGACGAGCTCGCCAGCGCCCGCGCGGACTGCAAGCTCGCGCTGACGCTCCTGCTCAGGCACATGGAGCACGCGCCGCGCTTCGATGCGCGCCCTGATACGCACTGCCGCTGGTGCCCGTATGCGCCGCTCTGCGCCTCCTGACGCCGGCCCCCCCCTTTTGCTGGGCCGAAGACTTGGCAGACCGGGCCAAGGCTGGTAGATAGTTCCATTCCCGAAGGAAACTGCGGCCCGGGGCCGCGGCCCTGACGAGGGCGCCGCCCTTTGCGCCGGCTCAGGCGCATTTTGCCGCCGCTCCTTCTGCTTTCCAAGGAATGCTCATGACCTTTCCGCTGCCGCGTCTCCTCTATCTGCTGGCTGCGCTGGCGCTCTACCTGCTGCTGTGGCCCAACCCCATCACCATCTTCATGGCGGCCTGCCTCTCGTGCCTGACAGTGCCCCTTTACCGGCGCCTCAGACAGGGCACGGGCGCCTGGCGCATGAACCTTGAGCATGGCATGCCGGATTCGCGCTGGCGCAGGTTCCTGCTGGCGCTTTCGAGCTTTGTGCCCCTCGGCGGCTATGTGGCCGTCATCCTCTCCGCGCTCATCGCGCCCATCGCGGTGCTCGCGCTGCTCGTGTCGCCGCAGGCGGTGGCCGGGCTCGCGCGCCTGCGGGAGCTTCAGGCCAACAATTTCCAGCTCCCCCCCAACTGGCTGGAATATATCCATGCCGTACGCCGCAGCCTTGCGGAATATCCGAACATCGAAAAGGCGCTCAATGACGTGGTGGACAACCTCGACACCATGTTCAGCGATGCCGTGGGCATGCTCGTGAGCCGGAGTTTCGGCTTTCTCGGCGGCACCATGACCGTGTTGTGGACGGCCTTCCTCTTCCTCACGCTGACGGTGCTGTTCACCGTCTATTCGCGCCGCATCCGCAAGGTGACGTGCCGCATTTTCCACATCCCCCAGGAACTGCTTGGCCGCTTCATCACGGCCATCCACCGCGCCCTCAAGGCCATCATGCTGGGCATCGTGCTCGTGGCGCTGGCGCAGGGCGCCCTCTGCGGCGTGGGCTTCGCCGTGGCCGGCGTCAACCAGCCCGCGTTCTGGGGCATGCTGGCGACCCTCGTGGCGCCCATCCCCATGGTGGGCACGGCGCTCGTGTGGGGGCCGCTCTGCATTTCGCTGTGGTTCAGCGGCAATTCCATGGCGGCCGTGGGCCTCGCGCTGTGGGGCATCGTGGCGGTGGCCGGGGTGGACAATGTGCTCAGGCCCTTCTTTCTGCGCCAGGGCATCAACGCGCCCTTCCTCGTGCTCATCCTTGCCATCCTCTGCGGGCTCTCCGCCTTCGGGGCCGTGGGCCTCATCGCCGGGCCGGTGCTCCTGGCCTTTGCCATGCAGTCCGTGGAAGAAGCCAACCGTTATTACCGGCCCTAGCCCGAGGCATCATGCGACGCTATCCTGCCCGCCTTTCCGCCACCTGCCTCCTCTGGCTCCTGCCGCTGCTCGGCCTCCTGCTGCCCGCCGCGGGGCTTGCCGCCACGGTGCCCGCGCGCTCGGCCATCCTCGTCAACATGGATACCGGCCGCGTGCTCTATGAGAAAAATGCCGACAGCCCCATACCGCCGGCCTCGCTCACCAAGATCATGACCATGTATCTCGCGCTCGACGCCATAAAGGCGCGGCGGCTGCGGCTGGACACCAGGGTGCGCGTGCCGGCGGCGGCCGCATCGGTGGGCGGCTCCTCCATGCACCTTCAGGCCGGGGACACTGTGCCGCTCGTGCGCCTTCTGGCGGGCATGGCGGTGGTTTCGGGCAATGA
>CAMWVJ010000229.1 GCA_947177645.1 uncultured Desulfovibrio sp. | reverse complement strand
ATCTCACGATTTTGCCGCCGTAGTGCGCGCGGACGAACGCGCTGCGGCCGAACGCGGCGTGAGCGGGGTGCCCTTTTTCCTCTTCCCGGACGGCATGACCATCCCCGGGGCCATCTCCGAGCGGGACTTCAAGGAATTGTTGCAGCGCAACCGCACGAACGCGCCGGCGGCGCAGCAGTGCGGCCCCGAAGGCTGTGCGGTCGATTTCGGCCGCAAATAACCGCCACAAGGCCGGCCCTTTCCCCATTGCCGCAGGAGCGAGCCATGATCCAGCGTGTGGAAGTCAAGGATGTTTTCGCGGAAAACGCCTATTTCTTCATTGACCCGGCAACGCGCCAGGGCTTTCTCATCGACCCCGGCGCGGAGCCCGAACGCCTTTTCCAGATCATCGAGCAGAACGGCCTCGACATCCAGGCCATCCTGCTGACCCACGGGCATTTCGACCACACGGGCGCCATCCCCTTCCTCCATGAGCGGCTGGGCGTGCCCTACTACATCTCGCCCCCCGGCGAAGCCTACCTCACCGACCCGGCGCTCAACCTGAGCCAGGAATGCGGGCGCTGGTCCGTGCTTACCGAGCCGAAGTTCTTCAAGCCCGGGGATTTCATCTCCCTGCCGGCGAACCCGCGCTTCGGGCTTCAAGTCATCGCCACGCCCGGGCACACGCCGGATTCCGTCACCTTCTACAGCGCGGCGGAAAACGCTGCCTTCGTGGGCGACACCATCTTCAGGGGCGGCCCCGGCATCACGCGCTTCCCGGGCGGCAATGAGCGCGACCTGTATGCGAGCATCATGGACCGCATACTCACCCTCCCGGACGCGACCACCCTCTATTCGGGCCACACGCCGCCCACCAGCGTGGGGGAGGAAAAGCCCGCGTATATGGGAGCCTAGCCATGCCGGCCGCCAACGCGCCCCGCGCCCTCGACCTTGAGGAAGTGGCCGCCTGGAAGGTGAACTGCCCGGACGCCGGCGAGCAGAAGATCGCCCTCAAGGCTGATTCGGCCGGCTTCAACTGGTCCGCGCAGGATGTGGAGAACTTCTGGGAGGCCGTGGTCAGCGGGCGCCCGCTGGGCAGCTTCACGCTCAGGCGCGGGGACGGCCTCCCCGTGCTGGAGGACGGCGAGCAGCGCGCCACTGCCGTGGCCCTGGGTTTTTATGACCCGTGGGAGAAAAATGCCGACGCCTGGGAAGGCCTGCAAAAGGAGGGCATGCGCCGCTTCTCGCCGCAACCGGAAGGGCCGCGCGGCATCCTCTGGATAGACCTCGCAAAGCCGGCCCAGGGGGGCGCCTCCTACGTGTTCCGCCTCGTCACCCATGACGAACCCTGGGGCTTCTTGCGCAACCGAAAGGGCCATTTGCCCGCGCACGGCGCGCGCCTCGCGTGGGAGAACTTCATCCGCGTCATCCGCTGCCAGAAGGAGATCCCGGCCAACGAGTCGCTTCCGGCCTGGGCCAGCGGCGACACCCTGCCGCTCGCCTGGGCCTGGCCCTGGGACGCGAAAACGCCCATGCCCTTCAGCCTGCTCTGCGAGCTTGCCGGTATCGCCACGCCCGAGTGGGAAGAATTTTTGCTGTTCAGCATAGAAAACAATCCCATGTGGCAGCTCGACTGCCCCATGCCCACGGCGGCCACGCATTGCTGGAAGGAAAAGATCTGCCAGATCCTCAAGCACCGCAAGGGCGAGGATTACGAGCGCCTCTCCGCGCTCGTGAAGCTGCTCCCCGCGGCGCTCAGGGCGCGCATCCCCGTGGTGGAAGCGCAGTGAGCGGGAAACCCCACAAGAGGTGACGGCTCGCGCCTGCGCCCGGTAACGCGGCGCTTGCGCGCGGACGCGCTTGCGGCTAGTCTCGCGCCCATGTCTCACCCTGTCTTTACGCTTGAACACAAGGACGGCGCGGCCCGTGCCGGGCGCCTCGCCACGGCCCACGGCATCATCCCCACGCCCATCTTCATGCCCGTGGGCACCGTGGGCTCGGTCAAAGCGCTGGCGCCCGACGACCTGACGGCCATCGGCGCGCCCATCATCCTCGGCAATACCTACCACCTCTATCTGCGCCCGGGCGACGAGCGCATCGCCCGGATGGGCGGGCTGCACCGCTTCGCCTCCTGGCTGGGGGCCATCCTGACGGACAGTGGCGGCTTTCAGGTCTTCAGCCTGAGCGGCTTGCGCAAGCTTAGCGAGGAGGGGGTGGAATTCCGCTCGCACCTCGACGGCTCGCGCCATCTCTTCACCCCGGAATCGGTGGTGAAGATCCAGCGCAATCTCCATTCCGACATCATGATGGCCCTCGACGAATGCGTGCCCTATGGCGCGGACTACGCCTATACCGAGCGCTCCGTGGGCCTCACCACGCGCTGGGCCGCGCGGGCGCGCGACGCGTGGCCCGCGGGCTCTGGGCCGAACCTGCTTTTCGGCATCGTGCAGGGCGGCTTTTTTGAGAATCTGCGCCGCCGCTCGGCAGAGGAGCTACGGGCGCTCGACTTTGACGGCTACGCCATCGGCGGCCTTTCGGTGGGCGAAAGCAAGGCCGAGCTGCACGCCATGCTGCGCACGACGGCGCCGCTGCTGCCCGAAGGCAAGGCCCGCTACCTCATGGGCGTGGGCACGCCGCTCGACATCGTGCTCGGCATCCAGGCCGGGGTGGACATGTTCGACTGCGTTTTGCCCACGCGCAACGCGCGCAACGGCACGCTCTACACGTCCCTTGGCAAGATCAACATCAAGAGGCGGGAATATGCGGAAGACCAAGGCCCGCTCGACCCGGCGTGCGGCTGCTATACCTGCCGCACCTTCTCACGCGCCTATCTGCGGCACCTTTTCGTGAGCAAGGAGCTTCTGTCCTTCCGGCTCAACTCCCTGCACAACCTGACCTATTTTCTCGACCTCGTGCGCGGGGCGCGCGCGGCCATCCTGGAAAACCGCTTTGCGGCCTATGCGGCCGGCATCGCCGCACTCTACCCGGACGAGGCGGCCAAGGCGGCAATATCGGGCTTCTGATGCCTAGGCAGGGGCTGCGCCCGGCATGGCTTCGCGACGCTCGCGGCGCCGCACCAGAAAGAAGACCACAAAGGCGCCAGCCAGCTTGGACAGGCTCATGGCGACGATGCCCTCGGCCGAGGCGATACCGATGAGCAGCAGGAAGACCAGGCTGTCCAAGGGCGCGCCCAGAAGGCTCGAGAGCAGGATGCGCTGCGAAAAGGGCTTGCGGGTGAAGGTGAAAAGCCCCCAGTCGCCGAGCTCGCCCACGGCAAAGGCCGCGGCGCTGGCCAGCGCAAGCTCCGGCGAGGCCATCCACCAGCTCACGGCGCAGCCCACGAGCATGGCCCAGAGGATGTGGTGCCCCACGCGGCGTTGCGCGAAATCCCGCACCACGAAGACAAAGCCCACGATGAGCGAGGCCGGGGACCACAATTCGCCGTTGGGGAGCTCGAGCAGCGGCGTGACGGCAAAGACCCAGTTGACGCCGACAATGAGCGCCATATAGGTGAAGAGCGAAGGCATGGCGCCAGCCTAGGCCAGGGCTGCCCTGGCGTCAAGGCCGGGCATCAAG
>CAMWVJ010000228.1 GCA_947177645.1 uncultured Desulfovibrio sp. | reverse complement strand
CCTCCGTATCGTGGCCGGGCAGCAGGTCGAACTCACGCGGGTCGCCCTCGCGCCAGAAGCGGGAGGCCGTGAGCGCCCGCGGCCCGCTCAGGCCGGTATGGGTGAAGAGCAGGTCGTCCTCGAAGATGCGCGCGGGGCCGGCCACCGTATCTGGCACGGTCACGCGGCAGGGGAGGCTGATGCCTGCAAGCCCGCGCAGGGCCGAATCCTCCGAAAGGCGCAGCGGCACGAGCGCCGGCCGCGCCGGCGCGACCCTGTGGCCGAGCGAGGAGGCTACGCGCCAGCCCGCTTGGCTTGCGCCGATCTGGGGCCAGGCGGGGCTTCCAAGCGCGAGCACGAGAGTCCGCCCGCGCCAGACGCGTTCGGACCCGGCGCTGTCCGTGGCTTCCACGGCGAAGCTGGCCGCCTCGCGGCGCACCGCGCGCACGTCTGCCCCGCAGGCGAGGCGGCACGACGCGGCGGCGCATTCTTTTTCCAGCGCGGCTACGAGGCGCAGGGCCGGCACGGTGAGAAAGAGGCGGCCGTGGTCGCGCTCTTCCATTGGCAGGCCCCGGGCGCGCATGCGCCGCACGACGGCCTCGGGCGGCAGGGCCTCCAGCGCCGGGCGGCAGAACCCGTTGTCGGGCCGGCAGAGATAGTCGGCCGGCGTGACGGAGCGGTTGCTGAAATTGGCCTTGCCGCCGCCGCTGATGGCGAGCTTGCGGCCCGGGCGCGGGCCGCGCTCGAGCATAAGGACGCTGAGGCCGCGGCGGCCTGCCTCGGCCGCGCAGGTGAGGCCGGAAGCGCCGGCGCCCAGGACGAGCACATCGAAGACGGGGGAATCGTCCGGGCTTCCCGTGCCCTTTTCCGGCCCCGGGATGCGGGGCGCCCGCCCGTCCCCGCCATTTGACACGCGCAAAGCCGGCGGCGTAGAAGAGGCCCGCGGCCTTGCGCCGCGCTCCTTCCCGGGGTTTTTGGGCATGCCGATCCTTCCTTCTTCCTACCGGGCGCCGTGGTGGCTCGCCAACGGCCACACGGCCACCATCTGGCCGGTGCTGTTCCGCCCGTGGCCCAGGCCGGCGCCGGGCATGGCCGGGCCTGAGCGCATCCGCATCGCCACGGATGACGGGGACTTTCTCGACCTCGACCTGCACCGCCACAAGAACCGCCGCGCCCGGGGCCTGGTCATCATCTCGCACGGGCTCGAGGGCAACAGCCGCCGCAAGTATATCCTCGGCCTGGTGCGGGCGCTGGCCCTGCGCGGTTTCGACGCGCTCGCCTGGAACATGCGCTCCTGCTCGGGCGAGAGCAACCGCACCTCACGGCTCTACCACATGGGCGAGACCGGCGACCTCGCACGGGTCATCCGCTACGCCGAGTCGCTGGATATGCCGCTGGCGCTCGCGGGCTTCAGCCTCGGCGGCAACCAGGTGTACCGGCATCTCGCGCGCGGGCCGGTGTCGCCGCTTGTGCGCGCGGCCGTGGCCGTGTCTGTCCCGTGCGACCTCACCACCGCGGCCCTGAAGATGGACGGCCCCTCCTGCCGCCTCTACATGGCGTATTTTCTGCGCACCCTGCGCCGCAAGGTGCGGGAAAAGGCCGGCCGCTTTCCCGGCTATCCTTCGGCGGAGGGCGTGGAAACCATCCGCACTTTCGGCGTGTTCGACGAGCGCTTCACCGCGCCGGTCTTCGGCTTCGCCTCGGCGGTGGACTACTGGGCGAAGAGCAGCGTGCTCCCCGACCTTCCCGCCATCCGCACGCCGCTCTACCTGCTGCTTGCCGCCGACGATCCCTTCTGCACGCCTTCGTGCTATCCGCGCGAGGCGGCTGCCGCAAATCCGGCCCTCTCGCTCGAGGTGGCGCCGCATGGCGGTCATGTGGGCTTCGCGCAGCCTGGCGGCGTCTATTACAGCGAGGTCAGGGCCGCGGCCTTTCTTGACCGCTTCTTCGACTGAGCGGAGCGGCCGCCCCAAGCTGGGACGCATTGGGGAGAAAACGCGGAAAAGCGCGGCTTTTTGCTGGCAATTCGGCCCATGTCAGTGTATTGACACCTGAAGAGCAGTCAAACGCCCGCGCGGAAAGGCCAGCCCCCGCCGGGCCGCGAGCAGGAACGCCATGGATCTGAACACCAGCGGCATCATCGGCCAGAGCACCACGCTCGCCGAGGTTTTCAAGGTTCTCGGCAAGGTGGCCCCCACGGACAGCACCGTCCTTGTAACCGGAGAATCCGGGACCGGCAAGGAACTTCTCGTGCGCGCCCTGCACGCCAACAGCAAGCGCGCGGACAAGCCCTTCGTGCCCATCAACTGCGGCGCCATCCCCAAGGAATTGCTGGAAAGCGAACTCTTCGGCCACGAAAAGGGCGCCTTCACCCACGCCATCCGTTCGCGGCCGGGCCGTTTCGAGCTGGCTGACGGCGGCACCATCTTCCTTGACGAGATCGGCGAGATGGACCTGAGCCTTCAGGTCAAGATCCTGCGCGTGCTCCAGGAAAAGGAGATCGAGCGCGTGGGCGGCACGGGCAGCAAGAAGGTGGACGTGCGCGTGGTGGCCGCCACCAACCGCGACCTCGAACGCGAGGTGGCGGAAGGGCGCTTCCGCGAGGATCTGTACTACCGGCTCAACGTCATCCCCCTGCACCTGCCGCCCCTGCGCGAGCGCGGCGGCGACGTGCTGCTTCTGGCCGAGCATTTTCTGGAGGCGGACTGCAAGAAGAAGGAGCGCCCCCCGCTTGCCCTTTCGCCGGACACGCGCCGCATCCTCGCCGCCTATTCGTGGCCGGGCAATGTGCGCGAGCTCGAGAACTTCATGGAGCGCCTGAGCATCCTCGTGGACGGCGACACGGTGATGCCCTCGGACCTGCCGGCCAAGATCCTCGACGAGGTGGGCGATCTTGCGGCGCTGCCGGAGCCGGAGCCGCCGCTTCAGGTGCCCCTCGTCGCGTCCGTGCCCGCCGATGGCACACAGGCCGCCGTGCCGTCCGCCGGGGAAGCGGGGGCCGCGCCGGCCGTTGCCGTGACGGGCGAATTCGTGTGGCCCACCCTGTCCGTGCTCGAAGCGCGGGGCATGAACCTCAAGGATTTTCTGGACACGGTGGAAGGGCGCCTCATCGACGAGGCCCTGAACCGCGCCGACGGCGTCAAGAACCAGGCCGCCGAATACCTCGGCATCAAGCGCACGACCCTCATCGAAAAGCTCAAGAAGCGGGGGGCCTGAGCCCGCCAGAGCCCGGGCGCTTCAGGCGCCGGGGCCGTGGTATTTTTTTTGCACATTTTTGTGCAGGATATTGCCGATGGCTGCTTTTTTCCGCTTCATACGCATCATGCGCGCAGCACTGCCCGGTGTGCTGGCGCTCGCCTGCCTTCTTGGGAGCGCGCCTGCGTGGTGCGCCGCCGAGCTCAACGGCCGGCAGACCATCCCCTATTCGCAGCTGAACACCCTCGCCGGCGGCGGTGAAATGGCGTGGCCCCAAGCGGCCCCTGCGCCTGAAAAGCCCGGCGTGGTGGCCCGCGCCCTGGGCGCGGCGTCCGTACAGGCCGCCACCTCCGAAGCAGGTGGGGGAGCGCAGACCCAGGG
>CAMWVJ010000227.1 GCA_947177645.1 uncultured Desulfovibrio sp. | reverse complement strand
CCCGGGGGCTGCCTCCAGAAGGAACGCCCCAGGCCTTGCGGCCGGGGGCGTCGGAAGCATTAGCTGCCTGCGCCACCCTAGGCCCCGGCTTCGGCCTCGGCCACGGCTTCGACAGCTTCGGCCACAGCCTCGGCTTCGACGGCGGCGAGCTCCTCTTCCGTGACCTCGGGCTGGTGGTCGGAAACCACCTGCACGGGCACCACGGCGATGACATCGGCGTGCAGGCGCACGCGCACGGGATGCTCGCCCAGGGTGCGGATGGGCGCGTCCATGAGGATGCGGCGGCGGTCCACTTCGAGCCCCTGCTCGGCGATGGCGTCGCCGATGATGGTGCTCGTCACGGAGCCGTAGAGCTTGTCGTTTTCGCCCACGTGCATGGGGATGACCACCTTGAGGGCCTCGAGGCGGGCGGCCAGGCCGCGGGCCTCGGCGCGCAGGGCGTCCATACGGGCCTGGAGCTTGTTGCGCTCCTGCTCGAAGACCTTGAGGTTGGCCGGGCTCGCCACCATGGCGAGGCCCTGGGGCAGAAGGTAGTTGCGCCCGTAGCCGGGCTTCACCTCGACCACATCGCCAAGATTGCCGAGATTTTCCACATCGGCGCGAAGAATGAGTTTCATGGGCGCCTCCTAGATGTTGCTCTTTTTCTTGACGCCGGAATCGTGCGTGGCCGTGTAGATGAGCATGGCCATCTGGCGGGCGCGCTTGATCTCCCGCGTCAGCTCGCGCTGGTGGCGGGCGCAGGTGCCGGTGATGCGGCGGGCGATGATCTTGCCGCGCTCGGTGATAAAGTCCTTCAGGACTTCGGGATTCTTGTAGTTGAGCGGCAGTTCCTTGTCGGCGCAGAAGCGGCAGAACTTGCGGCGCGGGGCAAACTTCTTCTTGAAGGCCATTTACGCATCCTCCCCGGCCGCTTCGTCGGCCAGCTTGACGGTGAGGAACTTGAAGATGCCGTCGGTGATACGGATATTGCGCTCCAGCTCGGCCACCAGTGGCGCCGGGGCCTCATAGACGAGGCGCACATAGAAGCCGCGCATGAGCTTCTTCACGGGATAGGCGAGGTCGCGCATGCCCCACTGGTCCACCTCGACCATTTTGCCGCCTTCGCGCTCGATGATGCCCGTGAGCGCGGCCAGGATGCCCTCGCGGCTCTCGGCCGAAAGCTCCGGCGAGAACAGGAGGAGGGTCTCGAACTTCCGCATGATGCTTCTCCTTGTGGATTAACAGCTCGCACCAGAGGTACGGGCAAGGAATCAAGATTGATACCCGCCAAAGGGGCTTCTGTCAACCGCCGGGGGCGGCCAGGGCGGAGCGCCGGGGGAGCGGGCGCGCCCCTTGGCGGGCGGCGGAAAAACGTGTATGCTGTTCCGCTGCATGAAGGAATACCGCGACCACTACTTTCTCAAGGCCAAGCGCGAGAACTATCCGGCCCGCTCCATCTACAAGCTGCGCGAGCTGGACGCCCGCTTCCGCCTGCTTGCGCCGGGGATGCGCGTGCTCGACCTGGGCGCGGCGCCGGGTTCGTGGTCGCTGGGCGCGGCCGAGCGCGTGGGCAAGCGCGGGCGCGTGCTCGCCTGCGACATCCAGGAGACGGCCACGGTCTTCCCGCCGCAGGTGCTGTTCATGGTCTCCAACGCCTTCGAGCCCACCGAGGCATTTTCCGCGGCCATGGCGGAGACCGGGCCTTTCGATCTCGTCATGAGCGACATGGCCCCCTCCACCACGGGCACGCGCTTCACGGACCAGGCGCGCTCGCTGGAGCTCGCGCAGACGGCCTTCGAGACGGCGCAAAAGCACCTGAAGCCGGGCGGCAACTTCGTGGTCAAGATCTTCATGGGGCCGGACGTGGGCGAACTGCTCGGCCCCATGCGCCGGGCCTTCCGCAAGGTCACGACCTTCAAGCCCAAGAGCTCGCGGCCCGAGAGCAAGGAAACCTTTTTCACGGGCCTGGGCTTCAAGGGCGCGGCACCTGCGGGGGACGCCGCTGAGGCTGCGGAGGCCGCAGCAAGCGACAACGCCGACTGATACGGGCCGGGGCGGCAATTTTTCGGCACTTTTTTCACCCACACGGGGAGGTCATATGTCCGGTCACAGCAAATGGGCCAATATCCAGCACCGCAAGGGCCGCCAGGACGCCAAGCGCGGCAAGGTCTTCACCAAGGCCGCCAAGGAGATCATCATCGCCGCCAAGAACGGCGGCGACCCGTCCGGGAACCCGCGCCTGCGCGCGGCCATCGCCGCGGCCAAGGCCGTCAACCTGCCCAAGGACAAGATCGAGGCCGCCATCCGCAAGGGCACCGGCGAGGACGCGGGCGGCGACATCGCCGAAGCCTTCTACGAAGGCTACGGCCCGGGCGGCATCGCCATCATGGTGGAAGTGGCCACGGACAACAAGAACCGCACCGTGGCCGAGGTGCGCCACCTCTTCACCAAGCACGGCGGCGCCATGGGCGAGAACGGCAGCGTTGCCTGGATGTTCGAGCGCAAGGGCGTCATCGCGGTGCCCCGCGCCGACTACGCCGAGGACGCCATCATGGAGGCCGCGCTGGAGGCCGGCGCCGATGATGTTATCGACGACGAGGACGTGTGGACCATCCAGACGGCCATGGCCGACTTCGCGGCCGTGCGCGACGCGCTGGAGGCCGCGGGCGTTTCCATGGAGTCCGCCGAGCTCGCCATGGTGCCGGCCAACCTCGTGGCCGTCAACGCCGAGACGGGCGTCAAGCTGCTCAGGCTCATGGACGCGCTGGACGACAATGACGATGTCCAGAATGTCTATGTCAACGCGGACTTCCCGGACGACATGCCCACCGACTAGCTGACGCGGGCGCGCCTTACCGGGATGGCGACCATCACCGTCATCGGCATCGACCCCGGCTCGCAGCACACGGGCTGGGGCGTGGTGCGCGAGGTCTCTGGCGTGCTCTCGCTCGTGGAGTGCGGCGTGGTGCGCACCGCGAGCGCCCGCGGCCGCGAGGACGCAGATGTAGGGACGGCGACCGGATTTTCCCGCCGGCTCGCGCGCATCTATCACGAGCTCGCCGCCATCCTCGGCCGCCACAGGCCGGACCAGGCTGCCATGGAGCAGGTCTTCACCGCCAAGAATGCGGCCAGCGCCCTCAAGCTCGGGCAGGCCCGCGGGGCGGCCGTGGCGGCCTGCGCCGCCGCCGGGCTGGATGTGGCCGACTATGCCCCCACCCTCGTCAAGAAATCCCTGGTGGGCACGGGCCGCGCCGAGAAGGAACAGGTGGCCTTCATGGTGCGCCGCCTGCTCAACGTGCGCGACGAGGCTGCCTCCAAGTGGCCGCTGGACGCCTCGGACGCGCTGGCCGTGGCCATCTGCCATCTGGGCATGCGCCGTTTCGCCGCGTTACAGGGGCGGTGAGGAGGAACGGGCAGAGGTGCAGGCGCGTGGATTGAAACCATTTTCCCGGGCACCCCGCGCGTGGGCAAGCCCCCGGTCGCGTCCCCCACGGACGCGTGGATTGAAACGGGCTGTCCAGCGGAAAACTCATTGTGCCGGTGGTCGCGTCCCCCCACGGGACGCGTGGATTGAAACC
>CAMWVJ010000226.1 GCA_947177645.1 uncultured Desulfovibrio sp. | reverse complement strand
CCAGCCGCCGCGCGTCAAGCTCCGCCGCGGTTTTTGCCACTTCGTGAGGAGAAACCATGACCCAGAGCGCCCCCTTGCCGCATCTCCGGCTGCCCCACCAGACTCCAGGCCCCGCGCTCCGGGAGGTGGTGGACGCGGCCGACCGGCCGCTCTGCCTGCTGCCGGAAGCCGTGCTCCTCAGGCAGGGCTTGCGCCACCGCGCCGTCGCCCTCATCCTGCGCGACACCTCGGGCCGCGCGCTCCTCAGGCCGGGCGCGGACGGCTGGGACTTTTCCTCCCGGGCGCTGCCTCAGGCCATGGAGGCCACGGAAGATTGCTGCCGGCGGCTCCTCGAGACGGAATGGCACCTCCCCGGCATCGCCCCGCGCGTGCTGCGCCGGGTGGGCGCCTGCGCCGAGACCGGCATGGCGTTTTTGACCATTTTCACGGCGCGCATCCCTGCGGCGACTGCCCGGGAAATGGCGCTTCCCGGCGTGCTCGCGCCGGAGGGCCTGCCCCTGCTGGACGCGGTGGAGCTTGCGGGCCTCGCGGAGCAGGACCCGCCCATCCTCGCGCCGCTTTTGCGCCACGCCGTGCGCGCCGGATGGCTCGTGGAGCAGAAATGAACGCCTAAGGCCGCTCCACCGTCGGCCCCAACAGCGCCACCATGGCCGGATGGAGGGTTCCATTGGTGGCCAGCAGAGCCTCGCCGAAGCGGAAGGGCGCGCCGTCAAGGCCGCTTACCGAGCCCCCGGCCTCCTCCACCAGAAGCCAGCCCGCGGCGAGGTCCCAAGGCTTGAGCCAGTCTTCATAAAACACGTCCAGGCGGCCCGCGGCCACGAAAGCCAAATCCAGCGCCGCAGAACCCAGGCGCCGCATGCCCTGCGTGGCTGGGACCACCCGCCTGAGCCGCTCGAGCACCAGCTCGAGCCGGCCCGCAAGCTCGTAGGGAAAGCCCGTGCAGGCCAGCGCGTCCGTGAGCGCTGCCGCGCGGGACACGGAAAGGCGCCGGCCATTGAGGAAGGCCCCCTCCCCGCGCAGGGCCGAGAAGCATTCGCCCTCCGGCCCGAGCATGGGCCCGTTCACCACGCCGAGCTGCACCGCGCCGGCCGCCCACAGGGCTACCGAAGTGCTCACCTGGGCGAGGCGGTGCACGAAGTTGGTGGTGCCGTCCACCGGGTCGATGATCCAGCAGGGGCCGGAATCCGCCGTCGGGCCCTCGGGCGCGCTGCTCTCCTCGGCGAGAAAGGCCGAGCCGGGCAAAAGCCGCGCCAGCCCCTCCTTGAGGAAGGCTTCCACGGCGAGGTCCGTATCCGTCACAAGGTCGATGGCGCCCTTGTGCGTGACCTGGCTCGGGCCGTCCCAGCGCTCACGGATCATGGCGCCCGCCTGGCGCACGAGGCGCACGCAGCCCTCAAGCAGTGCGGCCGCGTCGCGGCCTGCGATCTCCATCATGCCGAATCCCTGCTTTTTCAGTTGATAAAGACGGACGCAAAGCCCTTGCGGTCGGCCATGGCGCGGGCGGTGCCGCGCAGCACCGTGGTGAGCGGGTCGGTATCCACAAAGACACGCAGGCGCGTCTCGCGGGCGAGGTATTGGTCCAGCCCCTTGAGCAGCGCCCCGCCGCCGGCGAGGAGCAGCCCATTGCGGCTCACGTCCGCGGCGAGCTCGGGGGGTGTCATCTCCAGCGCGCGCAGCACCGTGTCGCGCACGGCCTGGAGCGGTTCGGCCAGCGCCTCGCGGATATGGCCCTCGCTCACGGTGACGGCGCGGGGCCTCCCCTGCACGAGATCCTTGCCGGATACCTCGAGCACCGGCGCGTCCGGCTGCGGCCACGCGGAGCCCAGGAGGATCTTGACGTTTTCGGCCGTGTTCTCGCCCACTTCCATGCGGAAGACCTCGCGCAGGTAGCGCTGCACGGCGTGCGTCATGGCGTCGCCGGCCACGCGCACGGACTGCGCCGCGGCCACGCCGCCAAGCGAGATGACGGCCACTTCGCTGGTGCCGCCGCCGATGTCGAGCACCATGTTGCCCACGGGCTCGCGGATGGGGAGGTCGGCGCCAAGGGCCGCGGCCATGGGCTCCTCGATGAGGGCGATGTCTTCCGCCCCGGCGAGCTGCGCCGCGTCGATGACCGCGCGCTTCTCCACCTGGGTCACGCCCGAGGGCACGCAGATGACCATGGAGGGGCGCACCAGCCGCCAGCCGTCGATGGCCTTGCGCACGAAGTGGGAGATCATGGCGCGGGTCACGTCAAAATCGGCGATGACGCCGTTCTGCATGGGCCTCACCGCGCGGATGGCCGCGGGCGTGCGCCCCACATAGCCGCGCGCCTGCGTGCCCACGGCGAGCACGGCGCCCGTGCGGGCGTCCAGCGCCACCACCGAGGGCTCGTTGACCACGATGCCATGCTTTTTGGTGGCCAAAAGGGTGTTGGCCGTGCCGAGGTCCATGGCGATGTCGGTGGCGAAGAGCCGCAGGAAACGGCGCGGGAACATGGTCAGCGTTCTTCGCGGGGGGGCGCCGGCGCGAGGTCGGGGTCAAAGACGCGGCCGCCGTCGCTCTCCACGGTGGCCTTGGGCAACAGGGCCTTGAGCCGCGTGCGGAGATAGAGATTTTCGAGGAAAAGGCCGAGATGGTCCACGGCCTGCCTGACGAAGCTGCGCAGGCCCTCGTCGATGCTGCCCGACCCGGTGCGCGCGAGGCAGAGCACGCCGCGCGCGGTCTTGTGCACCATCACCGGCATGCAGATGGCCGTCCTGAACTCCGGGGCGCCCTCAACCTTGCCGAAGAGCGCCGTGGGGGCCGCGGCGGCCTCGTCATCTACAAAGACGGGCTGCTCGTCGCGGAAGGCCCAGCCCACGAGGCCCGCGCCCAGGGGCCGGCAGGCCGGGGCGCCCCCCTTCAGGAGAAGCGGCCGGGATTCGGCCTCCACGCAATATTCTTCGCCGCCGGGGTCGAGCGAGGCGAAGGCGCAATACTCAAAACCCGTGGCGTCGCGCATGGTGAGCAGGTAGTTCTCCAGAAAGACCGGCCAGCGCCTGTAGCGGAAGCGCAGCTCCTGGATGACGCCGAGCTCGGCGAAATAGCGCGGGATGTCGCCCGCGAGGTCATCGCCAGGGAGATTGGTCTCAAGGCGCGCGATGAGCTCGGCGAAGAGCTGGAGCAGCTTGGCGTCCTTGTCGGAGAAGGAATACTGCCGCTTGCTGTCCACGCAGAGCACGCCGCCCGTGGGCACCGGGCAGCCCATGAAGGCCTTGATGCCGGTCTCCGCGCCGTCTTCGTAATAGCCGAGATTGCTGGGCCTCTGGTCGAAATGCGGCAGCAGAAGCGGTTGGCGGTTGCGGATGATCCAGCCCACGAGGCCCGCGCCCGGGCGGATGACGGCATCCTCATGGATGCTGTCCCCGAGGCTGAAGGCCGCGGAAAGCCGGCAGGCGTCGTCGATCTCTTCCGGCAGGAAGAGCACGGCGGAATGCGCGTCAAAAACGCTGCAAATGATGCAGAGGACTTGCTGTTCGAGGGAGGTGGCGTTCATGGCGCGGCGGGGTTGGAGGGGGCGGGCGCGTGGCCCGGGGG
>CAMWVJ010000225.1 GCA_947177645.1 uncultured Desulfovibrio sp. | reverse complement strand
GCTTCATCTCGCCGGCGGCATAGCCCTCGGCCTGGATGTAGGAAAGCTCCTTGAGCTTGAGCGCGCCCTCCAGCGCCAGCGGGTAGCAGTGCCCGCGCCCGAGGTAGAAGAAATTGGCCGCCTGCGCATACTTGAGAGCCAGCTCGCGCGCGGTCTTGTGCATCTGGGGGAGGTTGTCGTCGAGCAGGGCCGGCAGGGACTGGAGGATGCCGATGCGCTCCTTGCGGGCACCCGCGGTGAGCGTGCCCGTGCGCTCGCTCCAGTGGAGGGCCATGAGCGCAAGGGCGAGCATCTGGCTGCACATGGCCTTGGTGGAGGCCACGCTGATTTCCGGGCCGGCCTGGGTGAAGAGCACGGCCTCGGCCTCGCGCGCGATGGACGAGCCCACCACGTTGCACAGGCCGAGCACGGGCAGGCCCCGCTCCTTCATGAGCCTGAGCGCGGCCAGGGTGTCGGCCGTCTCGCCGCTCTGGCTGATGACAAGGCCCATCTCCCCCTCGCCGAAGCGCGGGGCCTCGCGGTAGCGGAACTCCGAAGCGATCTCCACCTGCACGGGGATGCCGGCCCAGGCCTCCAGCAGGTGCCGCCCCCAGAGCCCGGCATGGTAGGAGGTGCCGCAGGCCACCACGTGCAGGCGCTTCGGCACCGGGAGATTCGCGAGCTCCGGCAGCACCACGCCGTCGCCCGAGTGGGCCACGCGCCCGGCGAGGCCGTCGGTGATGACCCGCGGCTGCTCGAAGATCTCCTTGAGCATGAAGTGGCGGAAGCCGTCCTTCTGCGCGGCCTGCATGTCCCACTGGATGGTCTGGGCCTCGCGCTCCTGCAAGGAGAGGTCAGCGAGGCGGAAGATCTCGTGGGCCGAGGCCGTGGCGCGCACGATCTCGCCATCTTCGAGAAAGACCACGCGCCGCGTATAGGGCAGAAAGGCCGGGATGTCCGAGGCCACGAAGTTTTCGCCGGTGCCGAGGCCCACGATGAGCGGCGCCGCCATGCGCGCGGCATAGAGCGTGTCCGGCTCCGCCACGTCGAGCAGGCAGACGGCGTAGGCGCCGTGGGCCTCGCGCAGGGCCGCGGCAAAGGCGTGGAGCAGGTCGGGCTCGGTCTTGCGGCGCTCGGCGATGAGGTTGACAAGCACCTCGGTGTCCGTCTCGGAATGGAATTCATAGCCCCGGGCCGCGAGCCCGGCCTTGAGCTCCTGATAATTCTCGATGATGCCGTTGTGCACGAGGGCAAGGGAGCCGTCGTTGGAAAGATGCGGGTGCGCGTTGCGCTCGGCTGGCACGCCGTGGGTGGCCCAGCGGGTGTGGCCCATGGCGCAGGTGGCGGTGATGGCCGGCGAATCGGCCAGCTTTTCCTTGAGCGCGGCGAGCTTGCCCTTGGCGCGCAGCACATGCAGGCGCCCGGCAAGCATCCAGGCCACGCCCGCCGAGTCATAGCCGCGGTATTCGAGCCGCTCCAGGCCCTCCACCACCACGGGTACAGCCGGGCGGTGCCCCACATAGCCGATGATGCCGCACATGGATCGCTCCCCAGGCGCCGGCCGCGCCTACATGTTCACGCGGTCGACGAGGTTGCTGTTGACCACTTCCACCTTGGCGCCGTCCGCAAGGCTCTGGAGAAAGATGGCATACACCGCGTCCTCGCGCTCGCGCCTGACGCCCTCGGTGAGCGCTTCGCTCACGCTCTCCCACTCCGCGCCGTCCGGGGGCAGCACCGCCGCCACGCGGCAGAGGAGGGCGCCGGGACCCTGCGGGCCGCTGACGCTGTACACGCGCTCGAGCCAGTCGCCCGGCTTGTCCGTGAAGATGGCTTCGGCGAGCGCCGGGTCGGGCGCGAAGTCGGCCAGGGCGCCGCCGCGCTCCATGGCGGGCGCCTGCTTCACGCCGAGGCTCCTGGCTTCGGCCTCCGCGAGGGGGCCGTCCTTGAGCTTTGCCCGCGTGGCCTGCGCGCTGGCGAGCGCATCGGCGAGCGCCTTTTCCTCCCCGAGGATCTTCACGATGCCGTCCTTCACCTCGGCGAAAGGCTTGGTGGAGGCCGGCTCGGTGGCGACGATGCGCGCCACGAGGTAGCTGTCGCCCGCTTCCAGCGCGCTGTCCACGGGCAGGCCCGCGCCCGCGCCGAGCAGGGCGTCCGCGCCCTCGGGCTTGACCCCGAGGGTGGTAATCAGCCCTTCCTTGTCCAGAAAGCCGCTTTCCGCCGCCTTGAGGCCGTGGCGCTCCGCGCTTTCGGCAAGCGGCTTGTTGAGGATATTGTCCTCGATGAGGCTGTCGAGCGTGTCATGCAGCCTGTCCGAGCCGCGCTCGAAGGCCACGCCCTTGCGCGCCTCGTCGGCGACTTTCTCAAACTCCGGCACGCCGCCGGGATTCTTTTCTTCCACAAGGATGAGGTGCAAGCCGAAGGGGCTGCGCACCGGCTCAGACACCGTGCCCGGCTCGAGGGCGAAGGCCGCTTCCTCAAAGGCGGGGACGGTCTTGCCGCGCGTGATCCAGCCGAGCTCGCCGCCCGGGCCGGCCGCGCCCTCGGGGTTCACGGCGTCGGCCACCTTGGCGAAGGCCTCGCCGGCCTTGAGGCGCCCGGCGGCCTTTTCGATGGCCTCGCGGGCCTCGCTTTCGGCCGCGGCGTCGGCATCCTGCGGCAGCGGCACGAGGATATGGGCCGCGCGCACCTGCTCCGGCTGCTCAAAGTGGTTCCTGTTGGCCTCGTACCAGGCCCGCGCGTCCGCCTCGCTCACGCTGTCCGGCCTGACGAGTTCTTCGGGGCGCACGGCCACATAGGCCACGTTGACGCGCGCCGGGATGGCGAAATCCGCCTTGTGGCCGTCATACCAGGCCTGGGCCTCGGCATCCGTGACCGTCACCTTGTTAAGGAAGCGCTGTGCGGGCACGAAGATATAGTCCACGCTGCGCCGCTCGCGCAAAAAGTCATACCGGCGCCGGGGTTCGTCCGGGTCGCTCCAGGCCGGGGCCGTCACGAGGGCGTAGATCTTGCCGGCCAGAAGCTCGTCGGCGAGCTCCTTTTCATACTGGGCCGGGCTCTTGCGCTGCGCGGCGAGCACGCGGGTATAGGCCTCGGGGTCGAAGCGGCCCTTGTCGTCCTGGAAGGCGCGCATCTTGCCCACGGCGTGCCTGAGTTCCACCGGGGTCACGGTGATGCCCGCGCGCTCGGCCTCCTGAAGCACGAGGGTCTGCCGGATGAGGTCGTTGAGCACCGTGCGCCCGAGATGGTCGCGGATGAGCTGTTCGCGCGTGAGCCCGGGGTTGGCGCGCAGCAGATATTCCTCGGCGCTGCGGTAGGCGCGCTCGAACTCCTGCGCCAGGATGGGCTGGCCGTTCACCACGGCCACCACATTGGAGTAATCCCGGTCGTTGAAGTTGCCCACGCCCCAGAAGACGAAGACAAGGATGATGACGCCGAAGGCCACCTTGACGCCGAAAGACTGCGCGCTGGTGCGGATATACTCAAGCATGGGCGCTCCCGTGCGGCCCGGGCCGCAGGAATGAGGATCACAGGAAAGGGGCAGTATACGCGGGGGCGCGGCAAATTTCAAGAAAGGGCGCCGCGGGGCGGAAAGTGGCGGGGTGGGGGAAGG
>CAMWVJ010000224.1 GCA_947177645.1 uncultured Desulfovibrio sp. | reverse complement strand
AACTTGGCCTTCACCGAGAGGTTGCCCAGATTGGCGTAGAGGATCTTCGGGGTGGACGGCGGGATGAGCACGCCGATGGTACCGCCCGACGAGGCCACGGCCGCGGAGTATTCTTTTGAGTAGCCGTTGCGGATCATGGCCGGGATGAGGATGGTGCCCACGGCGGCCACCGTGCCCGGGCCGGAGCCGGAAATGGCCGCGAAGAAGGTGGAGGCGAGCACCGTGGTGATGCCGAGGCCGCCGTAGGAGCGGCCCACGATCTGCTTCACCACGTCCACGATCTGGCCTGTGATGTTGCCGTACTCCATCAGGGTGCCGGCCACCACGAAGCACGGGATGGCCAGCAGCGGGAAGAGGTTGAGCCCGTCAAAGAGCGTGTTGTGGATGATGGAGAGCGGCAGGATGTCGCTGCACAGGATGGCGGCGATGGCGGAAATGATCAGGCCCATGAAGATGGGCATGCCGATGAGGAAGCACGCGAGCAGCGCGAGCAGGGCGATTTCAAGCGGCGACATCAGACCATCTCCTCGAACTTGACGAGCTCGCTCATGGTGCCGGCCTTCCAGTGGACATAGTACTGTTCAATGAGGCGCCAGCTCATGAGCGCGAAGCTGAAGGGGATGATGGCCTCCACCCAGGACTTGACGATGCCGAGCGTCGGGGACATCTCGGGAAATTCCAGGCCGTCGAGGATGACCTCGACGCTGTTGATGACGATGAAGATATTGAAGGCGACCCAGATGGCGTCGCAGATGGTGAGGAAGAAGAGGCGCCCGCGAGTGTCGAGCTTCAAAAACTGCGCGGTGATGCGCACATGGATGCGCCGCTTGACGCACAGGGCCGCGCCCACATAGACGGCCCAGATGAAGGCATAGCGCGAAAGCTCCTCCGTCCAGGCGAGGGCGGAGCCGAAGATGAAGCGGATAAAGACCTGGATGATGAGGCAGAGAATCATGAGTCCCACCAGCGAGGCGGAGACCCACTCCTCAAAATTGTCATAGAACAGTCGCAAAAAGCCCATGGTATCATCCCCCCGTGACGCCGCTCGTCCCCCGACGGCGGACTGAGACCCGGCGGCGAGCTGAGAAAGGAGCGCGGCCGGGGCGCCCCGGCCGCGCGGACACTGCCTATTGCACGGGCTGCTGGCCCATGGCCTTGAGCGCGGTGTTCACCATGTCCTTGCCGCCGACCTTGTCATAGAACTGCGGCCAGGTGGAACGGGCCTGCTTTTCCCACTTGGGGAGGTCGGTGGGGGTGCCCTTCACCATGCCGTGCTCCTCGCACTGCTTGAGGGCGAGCTGTTCCTGCTCGGCGATCCAGTTCCACTCATGCTCCAGCGCTTCCTTGGCGGCGCGGTCAACGAGCTCGCGGGTCTTGGGGTCGAGCTTCTGGTACCACTGCTCGGAAACGAGCAGCGGGCCGGTCCAGAGCAGGTAGGGCACGTCGGTGATGTACTTCTGCACTTCCCAGAACTTCTGGTCGCGGTTCACCGCATGCGGGTTTTCCTGACCGTCGATGACGCCCTGCTGGAGGCCGTTGAAGGTTTCGGACCAGGCCAGCGGATGCGGCTCAACGCCCCAGGAGCGGAAGGCGGCGAGCTGCATTTCCACGGGCGGCACGCGCATCTTCAGGCCCTGGAGGTCGTCGATGGTGTTGATGGGGTGCTTGGAATTGGTCAGCACGCGATAGCCGCCGAGCAGCCAGCCCAGGGGCCGGGTGCGGCTTTCCTTGGCGATCTGGTCGGCGAGCTTCTTGTTGAATTCCTCGTCGCGGAGCAGCGTCTTGGCGTCATCCGTGGTGGGGAAGAGGTAGGGCAGGTAGAAGATGCCGGCCGAGGGCGCGAAGGGCGTGACATTGCCCGTGCTCATGACGCCCAGCTGGATCTCGTTGTTGCGCAGCTGTTTCACGTTGGCCTGCTCGTCGCCCATGGAGCCGCCGTAGAGGGTCTGGACGGTGATCTGGCCGTTGGAGTCGCGCTCGACGATCTCCTTGAACTTGTTGATGGCCGTGGTCATCTGGCTGCCTTCGGGGTTGGCCGTGGCTGCCCGGATGGTCTGCTTCTTGTACTCTTCCGCGCCAGCCGTGCCGACGCAGAGGCCGATGACCGCCAATGCGCAGAGAAGAAGGGAACAGCGTTTCATGGGAACCTCGTTTCGGCCGGTCATTTATCCGCCGGGGGAGGAGGCCGTTCCCGGCCCCGGCGGTTTGTGGGCAGGGGCTATTCGAGGCCGAGCAGCCGGGCCGCGTTGTTGTACATGATGTCCTCGCGCACGGCCGGCTCGAAGGGCAGGCGCTTGTACAGCGCGATCTGCTCCTGAAAATCCATGAAGGGCGCGGCGCTCGCGAAAAGCAGCTTGTTGCCGATGAGCGTGTTGGCCGCCTTGATATAGCCTTCGGAGAAGGGCTGCTCTTCGTATTCCGCCAGGTCCATATAGACGTTGCGGTTGCGGTGCACCACCATGATGGCGTCGTTCACGAAGGGGTAGCCGCCATGGCTGATGACGATCTTGAGCTGCGGGAAGTCGGCGGCCACCCGGTCGATGTGGCGCGGGTGGGCGTCGTCCATCACCGCGTCGCGCACAAGGGTGGCGGGGCCGGTGGTGATGACGATGGGCACGTCGAGCTCGCAGCACTTGGCGTAAATGGGATAGTATTTGGCATGGTTGGCCGGGATGCGCGCGAGATAGGGGTCGATGGCGGCGCCGCGCATGCCGTGCGCGACCACCATGTCGGTGAGGGTGGCGAGCGCGTCCATGCCCTTGTGCGGGTCAAGGCCGGCAAAGCCGATGAAAAGGTCGGGATAGGCGGCCATGAGCTCGAGGATGCCGGGATTGCTGGACTTGAGGCCATAGGTGGTCTCGGCGTCGCGGCCGGTCACCACGCCCTTGACCACGCCACACCGGCGCATGTCGGCCACGATCTTCTCGATGGGCTCGGGCTTGGCGCGGTCGGCGAACTTGAAGAGCTCGAACATGGGGCTGAACACCCCGTTCTTGGCGAGCATGCCCTGCACGGCCTCGGGCGTGCTGGGGCGGAAGCGAAAGTCAATGATCTTCATGGCTTTTCCCTGTAGGGGGCACGCGCCGCGACCGGCAGGGGCCGGATGAGACGAGCGCGAAGCCCTGTGTGTTTGCTCCTTCCCAAGCAGGATTCATGCCTGTTGTGAAAACGCGAACAATTCCTAAGAAGGCTGGCTGCGCAAGTACGCTTCCGTCGGGAAAAGTCCGCGCCCCGCGCGGGTTTCTGGTCGCGCGGGCCCGGCGCGTTCCCTTGTGACATGGATGCCCAAGGCAGCAAAACACCCGCCGGCGGCGCAGGTCAACCACAGCATCGCATATTCGTGTACTCCATTGAAATGAATTGTTAAAAATGGGGAACGCCTGTGCCCGGGAGTGGCTTTTTTGCACAAGGGAAGTTTTTTATTTTTCTTTGTGATTCAGGAGGGTTGCTTAATAAAACTGGCTGAATGATGCAAAAAAGCACAAACAGGCAGCCCGAGTGTGGAAGAATGCAACATCCTTCCCCCCCGGGGGGGGGGGGGCGGGGGGGCGGGCCGCACGGACGCACAGACCGCGCCGCGCGAGGGGGGGGCGGGCGGGC
>CAMWVJ010000223.1 GCA_947177645.1 uncultured Desulfovibrio sp. | reverse complement strand
AGGTTGGCGAGCGACACGCGCACCGACCACTTGGGCCCGTCAAAGCCGTCGCCGTTCAAAAGCACCACCGCGTCATCCTGCGCGAGCCGCACCACCACGTCCAGCGGGTCAAAGTTGGCGTTGAGGTAGGCCGCGAAGTCGTCGCCGTAGAACTTCTTGGCCCAGACCATCATGTCGATTTCGCTGTAATAGCCCGCGCGGTACTTGTCGGGCAAAAGCGTGAAGCCCGTGGTATCCCAGAGGGCGTGCAGGCGCTCCTGAATCATGTTGATGAGCTTCGGCTGGAGCTCGTCCTTGTGGATGAGCGCAAAGGCCGAGAAGATGGACATCATGATCTGCTGCGGCGTGGAAAGGCCGGCGGTGTGGTTCAGGCCCACCATGCGGCTGTCGGCCACGAGGCGGTCCACGAACTTGATCTTGGCGGGGTCGATGCTCAGGCTGCTGTAGCGCTTGATGAGCGCCTCCTGCTTGTCCTTCGGGAGTTCCGCGATGCGGTCGTCAAACACGTTCCCCTCGCTGCGCAGGCACATGACGGCCGCGCGCCAGCCCGTGGCCCCGAAGTACTTGGAGTACGAGTACAGGCACATGGTGTTGTAGGGCAGCGCGTACATGAGCGACTTGAAGCCCTCGATGAAGGTGCCGTACACGTCGTCCGTGATGATCATGAGCTTCGGGTTGTCGGTCTTGACGATGTCCAGAAGCTGGGCCTGGGTCTCGGGCGTGATGCACACGCTCGGCGGGTTGGACGGGTTGATGACGCACACGGCCTTGATGGAGGGGTCGCGCAGCTTGTCGATCTCGTCCTTGGGGTACTGCCAGTCGTGATAGCCGTCCTTCTCCACGCGGTTGGCGCTGATGGTGACGATCTCGAAGCCGAATTCGTCCAGCACCGGGATTTCCAGATACGGCGTGAAGCAGGGCACGAAAAGCGCCACCTTGTCGCCGCGGTTGAGGAGGAAGTTCTGCTGGAGCGAAAGGAAGGCGTAGCACATGCCGGCGGTGCTGCCCTCGGTGGCGAAGAGGTCGAATTCCGTGGTGTCGTTGCCGCCGCCCATGGCCCAGCGCACATAGTCGCGCGTGATGAGCTCGGTATAGGGCAGGATGCGGTCCGGCGTGGGGTAGTGGTCGCCGGTGATGCCGTCCACAAGCTCCCAGGCAAAGTCGTCCTCGTCCACGCTGTAGGTGGTCACCATGTAACTGTAGAATTCCAGCAGCACCCTGGCGCCCACATCGTCCTTGTGCGCGGTGAGGAACTGGTGCAGCCGGTCGCCGATGCCCTTCTTGGCCGGCGAGGCCGCGATGCCGATGGCCGTGTCATAGGAGATGCGCTCGCACTCGTCCATGGCGAACTGCCCGAGCAGGAAGAAGGCGCGGCGCGGCCACGAAAGCAGCCAGTTGGGATTGCCGCGGCCCGCATTGAGGAAGGTCTGGCTGGAGACCTTGGCTTCTTCCTCGGCCATTTCAATAAGGGTGTTCTTGACCTCGAAGGGGCTGAGCTTGTCCAGTTCCTGTTCGTATTGCCGCTTTTCCTGGGGGGTCTTTGCGTTCATGGTCTGCTCCTGCGCCTTTGGGCGCCGGTATATGTTGAATGGGGAGGTTTTTCCTTTTTCGGTTCCCGTTACAGGAACATGAGCACCATTGCCACGCCCATGAGGATGAGCACCGTGTTGCCCACCGCGTAGGTCACGGTGTAGCCGAGCGCCGGCACGGAGCTGTCAAGGGCGGAAGTGATGGCGCCGAGCGCCGCCGTGGTGGTACGGCCGCCCGCGCAGCAGCCAAGGTTGATGGCCGGGTGGAACTTGAACACCTTGGCGCCGAGCCACATGCCGATGAAGAGCGGCACCGAGGTGGAGATCACGCCCATGACGAAGAGCATGATGCCGACCTTCTCGATGCCGGGGATGAACACCGGGCCGCACTGGATGCCGATGACGGCGATGAACATGTTGAGGCCGAGATTGTTCATGAACCAGAGCACGGAATTGGGGATATAGCCCACGGAGGGCCGCTTGGTGCGCCACCAGCCGAAGAAGATGCCGGCGATGAGCGCGCCGCCCGCGGTGGAGAGGCTGATGGGCACGTCCTTGATGGTCAGGGTCATGGCGCCCACGAGCGCACCCACGAAGATGCAGAGCGCGAGGAAGACCACGTCGGTCTGGTCGCTGGGCTTTTCCTCATAGCCGATCTCGGGGCAGGCCGCCTGCACTTCCTGCGGCAGGCCCTCAATGGTCAGCATGTCGCCTTCCATGAGCTTGGTCTGCGCGAGCACCGGGATCTCGATGCCGCCGGAGCGGTCGATGGCGCCGATCATGATGCCGTACATCCACGGCTTGGCGCGCAGCTCGTCCACGGTGAGGCCCGCGGCCTTCTTGGAGACCATGACGCGGGTCTTTTCCACGGCGAAGGTCATGAGCTTGGCGTCGTCGATTTCCGGGCCGATCCAGCTTTCATCCTGGATGATGTATTCATGCCGGCCGCTCAGGACCACCTCGTCGCCGAGCTTGACGACCATGTCCGGCGTGCTTTCCTGGATCTTGCCGTTGGTGTCGCGCACGCGCTCCACGAAGATGCGCCGCCCGAGCGTCTGGAAGTGGGCCTGGATCTGCGTGACCGTCTGCGGGATGGAGAAATGCTCGGCCGTCACCTTGTAGGCGCGGAACACGATGGGCTGGTTGCCGTCCACGAAGGCCGGGTCATTGGGCAGGTTGGAGTGGTCGAGCTGCTGCTCCAGCTCCTTGGCCTGGCGGCGCACCTTTTCGAGGCCGCCGAGCATGATGGGACCGAGATTGCCCAAAATCCACGCGGAGCCAATGGTGCCGAACACATAGGTAACAGCGTAGCACACAGGCATCATCTCGTCCCAGTTCTTGGCCTCTTCGGGGGTGATGGTGCCCGCGTTGAGCACGGACTGGATGGTGTCGGTGCCGATGCCGATGACCGCCGAAATGGTCTGCGCGCCGGAGAAGAGCCCGGTGGCGATGCCGGCATTATAGCCCATGAACTTGGCGCAGGCCCAGGTCACGGCGAGACAGATGCCGCAAAGCACCACGGCAAAGATGACCTGCTTGATGCCCTGGCCGCGGATGGCGCTCACGAACTGCGGGCCGCAGCGATAGCCGATGGCGAAGAGGAAGATGAGGAAGAAGAGGGACTTGAGCGGCGCGCCGATGGGCACATGGAAGACCGCGCCCACCACGACGCCGATAAGCAGCACGGACGTGACCACGCCAAGGCTCAGGGACTTGTAGCGGAACTTGCCGAACCAGAAGCCCAAGCCGATGGTGAGAAAAATGGGGATCGAGGGATATTCCCTGAAGGTCGCCTGTATCCACTCCCAGAGCCAGTCCATATAGTACCTCGTTGGCCTGTATGATTTAACGCGGGGCGCCGTCCGGGAGAGATGCAGAAGTTAGTTGACGGCGCCGGCATTTGCCGTTATGGAAGTTCCAGAAAAATTCGTCCTCCTCATTGGGGCGCCCTCTCTCGGGCTTGCCGGGCGGCAAGCCGGGCCGGGGCGGGGTCTTTCAGGCCGCTCTGCCGCAATTCCTGCGGGTCTTGTCTTGCGGCCAAATCCAGTCTGCGCTTTTTTTTCAGCGGATGCAAGATTTTAATG
>CAMWVJ010000222.1 GCA_947177645.1 uncultured Desulfovibrio sp. | reverse complement strand
GGGAACCGGTGCCCCCCACCTCCACGTCGAGCGGGGCCGCCTGTTTCACCTTGGTCTCTGCCACCTCGTCACCCCGGGGCGGGCGCTTCATGCCGCCCGCCAAACGCGCTGGCCGCTAGGGGAAGATCTTGTCGATCTTCTGCTTGAGCGTATCGGCCGTGAAGGGCTTGACGATATAGTTGGAGACCTTCGCCTGCGCGGCCTCGATGATATTTTCCTGCTGGGCCTCGGCCGTGACCATGAGGAAGGGCGTATCCGCGAACTGCTCGCTCGCGCGCACCTTGCGCAGAAGCTCGATGCCCGTCATCTTGGGCATGTTCCAGTCCGAGACGATGAAGTCGATCTTTTCGCGGTTGAGGGTCTCCCAGGCGGTGGTGCCGTCATCGGCCTCCACCACGTTGTTGAAGCCGAGCTGGCGCAGGATGTTGCGCACGATACGGCGCATGGTGGAGAAATCGTCCACGATGAGGACACGCATATTGGGATTGTAGGGCATGGCTCTTCCCCCGCGGTTCAGAGGTCTTCGGATTCGCCGTAGCGGCTGACGAACTCCCGGCGCAGGCGGTTCAGGGCCTGCGTGTGGAGCTGCGAGACGCGGCCCTCGGTGATGCCCATCACCTCGGCGGTCTCGCGCATGTTCAGTTCATCCGTATAGTAGAGCGACAGTACCAACTTTTCCCTTGGCGTCAAGCGCTCGATGAGCGGGGCCACGCGCTCGGCGAGCTCGCGCATGGCCGTGTCGCTGTAGGGCTCGCCGCCGTTTTCCACGGTGTCGCCCGAGACGCTGTCCTGGATGGCGTCCAGCGAGAGCCAGAGCTGGTTCTGCAACGCCTCGAGGCCCTGGCGCACTTCCCGAAGCTCAAGGCCGGTGATGCGCTGAAGCTCCTCCTCGGTGGCCTGGCGGCCGTGCTCGTGCTCCACGCTGCGCATGGCCTCGTCGAGCACGCGCACGCGCTGGCGCAGCGAGCGCGGGAACCAGTCGAGCCGGCGAAGCTCGTCCAGCATGGCGCCGCGGATGCGGTTCTCCGCATAGGTCTCGAAGCGGATGCCGAGCTGGGGCCGGAACTTGCCCAGGGCCTCCATGAGGCCCAGCGTGCCCGAGCTGATGAGCTCGCCCAGCTCCACGCTCCTGGGCAGCTTGGCCTTGAGCCTGAGCGCGAGGAAGCGGATCTTGGGCGCATAGTGGCGCACGATCTGTTCCTGCTCGTGGGGCGAAAAGTCCCCCCATTCTGTGGCGCCCGTCTCCAGCGATTCCCAGGGCTGGAGGACATCGGCGTGCGCAGTGCCGCTTTTCATTGCATCCTTCCCGCGTTGTGCCTCTTCGTCTCCTGGCGGGGCCAGCCCGCCTTTGAGGTTGCCGCCTCCCCTCTGCCCGCCCGGCGGGGTGACGGCTCGGTGGTCACAAGTCCGGCTTTAGCCGAACAGGAGTTTTTTCCAGAAAAACTTGATGTTGCCGTCGGTCTGACGCGGCGGCTCCCAGCGGGAGACCGTCTGCGCAAGGCGCTCGATGGCGAGCGCGGCCGGGCGCCCCGCCCTGTCGCCCACGCAGAGGGGCTTTTGGGCGACCACGGCCTCGCGCACCGCTGTGTCGCGCGGGATGACGCCGGCGAGATCGAGCGAGACGCCGCCGAGGAAGTGGTCACAGGCCTGGTAGAGGCGCGAAAAGATCTCCCTGGCGCTTTTCTCGTCGTGCGCCATGTTGACGCAGACCTTGAAATGCTCCACCCCGTGCGTCTGCTTGAGCACCTTGATGAGCGCATAGGCGTCGGTGAGCGAGGTGGGCTCCGGCGTGAGCACCACAAGGCGCTCCTGCGCGGCGAGGTTGAAATAGAGCACATTGTCGCTGATGCCCGCGCCGGTGTCGACCAAAAGGCAGTCCACCTCGTCCTCCAGCTCGCCCACGGATTCCAGAAGCTCCAGCTTCTGGCCCGTGGTGAGGGCGAGCATGCCTTCCACGCCCGAGGAGGCGGGGAGGATGCTGAAGCCGTAGGGCGTTTCAAAGAGCACGTCGCGCAGGGAGGCGCCCTCGTGGAAGAGGTGGAAGAGATTTTTCTGCGGGGTCAGCCCGAGGACCACATCCACGTTGGCGAGCCCGAGGTCCGCGTCGACGAGCACCACGCGCTTGCCCATGCGGGCGAGGCAGCAGGCCAGGTTGACCGAGAGGTTCGTCTTGCCGACGCCGCCCTTGCCGGAAGTGATGGACATGACCAGGGGTAGCGTGTCGCTCATAGAATGCTCCGCGTGATTGCGCTCTGACGTGCTCAGGCCGTGCGCCCGGCCAGCCTGCCGGCGGCGCGCCCCGGGGCGGGCGCCTTGGGCCGCGGGGGCGGCGCCGCATGGCCGGGGATCTGCCGCTTGAATACCAGCCGCCAGATGAGCGGCTCCGTGGCCGGGGAGAGGCTTTCCTTGAGTTCCGCCCCGTAGGACAGGGCGGAAACGGGCAGCCCCGCGCCGGCGCCCACATTGACGATGGTGCCGAAGCTCACGGCTTCGTCCAGCTTGGCCCAGACGATGCTCGCCGGGCCCTCGGCGTGGTAACGCCCGAGAAATTCCTTGGTCTGGAGGGCGTCCAGGAAGGGCGCCAGCACCAGATGGCTCGCCGCCTCGTCCACGGCCACGGCGTCGAGACCCATGGCCTCCCGCCACTCGGCGAGCGTTTCGCCGGCCGTCATGCCCGGCACGTCGATGAACACGGCGTCCGCCCCGGACGTTTGCGTGAGCGCGCGGGCCATGGTCTCGCGGTCGGGCGCCTCCAGATAGACGAAGCCGGAAAGCTCGGCCCAGTGCCGGAGCACCAGGCGGCCGTTGCCGCGCAGACAGTCGGCGTTGATGAAGGCCACCTGAAGGCCCGCGTCATGCGCCCGAAGCTGGAGCGCGAAGCGCAGGGCCGTGGTGGTCTTGCCGGCGCCGAAGGGGCCGGTCAAAAGGTGCAGCCGCTGCGGCCATTCCGCTACGCCCCAGGGCTTCACCGGCACCATGCCGGCGAGACATTCGAGCACCGAAGCCCCGGGGTCGGCCAAAAGCCGGTTGTAGAGGCCCACGGCTACGGAATCGGCCACGCCCTCGCGCTGGAGATATTCCAGGGCCACGCGCTGGCGCGGGGTCAGCCGCTCAAGCTGGATGGCCGGCTTCATGAGGGCGTAGAGCTGATCCTTGATCTGCATCCACTCCCTGTGCCATTCGTTCCAGCCGCTCGGGGGCGTCTCGCCGCCGCCGGCCCCCTGCGCGGGCGCGCCGGGGCCCGGGCGCTCGAGCCCGGCCGTGATTTCATGGCAGACCACGCCGTTCTTGCGGTAGGTGCGGTTGCCGAGGATGACGGCATCCGGCCCCATCTCGGCCTTGACCCGCGCAAGCACTTCTTGCGACGACGCGCCGGTGAATGTCTTTACCTGCATGGTCCGCTTCCTTTGCCGCGCGGAGATCCGCGCCCCGTGCCTCCGCCGTTCCTTCGGCGGCGCACACCCAAAATATGCAAAAAAAGCGCCAGTGTAAAACGGGATTTTCCAGAGCGGCTTTTTGTGGAGCGTCTCCTACCCGCCACGAATGACGGATCTTCCGCCTCCCGTCTGGAGCGAAGCGGAAGACGGGTGCTGGTGCCGGAAGAATCCTAAAAAA
>CAMWVJ010000221.1 GCA_947177645.1 uncultured Desulfovibrio sp. | reverse complement strand
GCATGAGCTCGAGGCTTTCCTGCGGGTTCATGCCCGCCGCGGGCTCGTCCAGGAGGAGCAGGCGCGGCTCGGTGGCGAGCGCCCGGGCGATCTCGAGGCGGCGCTGCGCCCCGTAGGGGAGGCTGCCGGCTGTCTCGTCCAGCTGCTCCGAGAGGTGCACGCGCTCGGCGAGGCGGCGCCCCTTTTCGCGCAGCTCCTCCTCCTCGCGGTAGAAGCGCGGCAGGCCCAGCGGCGCCATCCACCACGGGCAGTGGCGGCGCACATGGCAGCCCACCATGATGTTCTCAAGCACGGTCATCTGCGGCGAGAGCCGGATGTTCTGGAAGGTGCGCGCCATGCCGAGGCGGCAGATGTCGTTGGGCTCCTTGCCGCGGATGCTTACGCCGTCAAAGGTGATTTCGCCTTCCTGCGGCGTGTAGAAGCCGGAAAGCACGTTGAACACCGTGGTCTTGCCCGCGCCGTTGGGGCCGATGATACCGGCGATGCCCCCGGCGGGGAGCGCCAGGGAGAGGTCGCTCACGGCCGTGACGCCGCCAAAGCGCATGGTCACGCCTTTCGCCAGCAACAATGCGCCAGCGTAGTCCGGGGGCGTGGGAAGGACGAAGCCGCTCATGCTTTCTCCCTCCTCTCAAGCCGCCGGAAAAAGGCGAAGATGCGGTTCCAGGTGAGCTCGCGCGTGCCCATGATGCCCTCGCGCCGCTTGAGGATGATGACGAGCAGCACCACCGAGAAGACCACCATGCGCATGCCCGGAATGCCCGGGATCTCGATGAAGCCCAGGTCCATGGGCTCCTCCAGGAAGCGCAGCCACTCAAGGAGGATGGTGATGACCGTGGCCCCGAGGATGCTGCCCGTGAGCGAGCCCAGGCCGCCCGCCACCACGAACATGAGCACGTTGAAGGTCAGAAGGAAGTTGAACATCTTGGGGTCGATGGTGGAGAGATGGCTGCCCAGCAGCGCCCCGCCGATGCCCGCGAAAAAGGCCCCGATGCAGAACGAGAGCACCTTGTTCCAGAACACGTTGATGCCCATGACGCTGGCCGCGATCTCGTTGTCGCGGATGCAGCGCAGCACATTGCCGAAATTGCTGTAACAGAGGCGCGCGAGCACGATGAGCGTGAACAGCGCCCAGCCATAGCAGACAAGCAGGGTGGCGTGGCCCGGGATGCCCTTGATGCCCAGCGAGCCGTTGGTGATGGGCGTTGCGTTGACGATGAGCACGCGGATGATCTCGGCGAAGGCGAGCGTCGCCATGCCGAGATAGTCGTCACCCAGGCGCAGCACGGGCACGGCGATGAAGATGGCGAACACGCCCGCGAAGAGGCCGCCGCCGAGCACCGAGACCCAGAAGGGCGTGAGCAGGTCCGAGAAGGGCCAGATGATGGGCTCCAGAATCCACATGATTTCTTTCTGCGCGGGCGGCAAAATGCACAATGCCGACACATAGGCGCCGATGGCGATAAAGCCCGCGTGCCCCAGCGAAAAGAGCCCGGTGAAGCCGTAGATGAGGTTCAGCGAAAGGGCGAGGATGATATTGATGAAGATGAGCTTGGCGATATAGATCTGGTAATCGCCAAGAAAGGCCTCCGCCTGCCAGAGCACCAGGCCGAAGATGACCATGGTGGCGATGCTGAGAAAAGTGTTGCGGTCGAGGCGCATCAGATCTTCTCCTCCATGCGCTCGCCCAAAAGGCCCGTGGGCTTCACGAGCAGGACGAGGACGAGGAGGATGAAGGCGAAGGCGTCGCGATAGCCGGAGAGCTCGGGCATGAAGGCCACGGTCATGATCTCCACGAAGCCCAGGGCCACGCCGCCGAGCACCGCGCCCTCAATGGAGCCGATGCCGCCGAACACCGCCGCGATAAAGGCCTTGAGGCCCGGCATCACGCCCATGTAGGGGTGCACCTGCGGGTAGCGCAGGGCCCACATGATACCGGCGGCCGCGGCCAGCGCCGAGCCCAGCCCGAAAGTGAGCGCGATGACATTGTCCACCTTGACGCCCAGAAGGCGCGTGGTCTCGATGTCTTTCGAGATGGCGCGCATGGCGAGCCCGGGCTTGGTGCGATAGACGATATAGAGCAGGATGCAGACCAGGATGATGGTCATGCCCGGCACAAAGGCGGCGAGATGGGTGATGCGCAGGTTGCCGATCTGCCAGGCGTTGGTCAGCCATTCGGGCTGGAGCACCGGCCGGGGCTGCCCCGTGAAGATGACCACGGCGAGGCTTTCAATGAGGAAGGACACGGCGATGGCGCTGATGAGCGCCGAGATGCGCGGCGCGTCGCGCAGGGGCTTGTAGGCCACGCGGTCGATGATGACGCCGAGCAGGCCGGCCGCGAGCACAGAAATCACCGCGGCCACAGCCCAGGGCCAGCCGAAGGCGAAGGTGCCGAAAAAGATGAAGTAGGCGCCCACCATGAGGATGTCGCCGTGGGCGAAGTTGATGAGGCGCAGGATGCCGTAGACCATGGTGTAGCCGATGGCGATGAGCGCGTAGAGCGAGCCAAGGGTCAGGGCGTTGAAGCAGTGCTGGAGAAACATCTCAAAGCTCATGGGCCACCTCTGCGGCACGGGTGCGGAAAAGGCGGCGCCCGGCCCCCGAAGGAGCGCGGGCGCCGCCGGAACAGCCGCTGCCGCTTACTTGGGCGTCACTTCGCCCACATACATGCGCTTGCCGTCCTTGTACTCGATGATGCCCACGGGCATTTCGGCGTCGTGGGTCTCGTTGATGGAGAGCTTGCCAAGGGCCGTGGGCAGTTCCACGGTCTCGGCGAGCGCCTTGGCGATGGCTTCGGGTTCGGCCTTGCCGGCGCGCTTGATGGCGTCGAGGATGAGGAAGTAGCAGTTGTAGCCGAGCGCGCCGTTAACATTGGTGTCCTTGTCGGGATAGGCCTTCTTCCAGGCGTCGGTGAAGCGCTTGGCCTCCTCGCTCATGTTCGCCATGGTGGGGTCATAGGGGAAGGTGGTGTGCAGGAAGCCTTCCACCGCCTTGCCGCCCAGCTTCACCGTGTCCGGGTTGTCCATGGCGTCGCCGCCCATGAGGCGGAACTTGGCGCCGAGCTCGCGCGCCTGCTTCATGATGATGGCGCCCTCGGCGAAATACGCGGGCATGAAGACCACATCCGGGTTCTTGGCGATGAGCTCGGTGAGCTGGGCCGTGAAGTCCTGGTCGCCGGAGCTGTACTTGAGGTTGGCCACCACTTCGCCGCCGAGCTTCTTGAAGGAGCGGGTGAAGAAGTTGGAGAGGCCCACGGCATAGTCGTTGGTCATGTCCATGAGCACGGCGGCCTTCTTGGCGCCCAGGCTGTCATGGGCATAGGTGGCCGCGGCCGCGCCCTGATAGGGGTCGATGAAGCAGGCGCGGAAATAGTACTTCTTGCCCTGGGTCACGAGCGGATTGGTGCAGGAGGTGCCCACGCCCGGGACGCCGGCCTTTTCGCCGATCTCGGCGCCGGCCATGGCCAGCGACGAGCCGTAGGTGCCGATGAAGGCCACGACCTTGTCGCGCTCGATGAGGCGCTTGACCGCGTTGGCGGCCTCCACCTTGTCGGACTTGTTGTCCACCACCACGAGCTCGACGGGGCGGCCGAGCACGGTGGGCATTTCCTTGTGGGCGAGCT
>CAMWVJ010000220.1 GCA_947177645.1 uncultured Desulfovibrio sp. | reverse complement strand
GTGCATATAAGGTGCATAGCCATTTGGGCTAAAATCAAATGACGACACTATCTAAAAAATTCCAAGGTTTGTGGCCGGCAGGGCGCCCTTGCCTCCCCGGTAGGCGGAAAAGCCTGTTGACATTTTTTAGTATTCGATAAATTAATTCGTCTCCCACTACCCGCGGGCGGCTCCGTTACGTCGCGCCGGGAATTTTTACCGCTCCCGAAGGAGGCACCCATGAAAAAACTGTTCCTGATTGCGCTGGCGGCCTTTCTGTGGAACGTCTCCCCGGCTTGCGCCGATGATGCCAAGGACATGGAAGGCATCACCAAGGCCCTCAATCTTTACACCGAGGCGGCCGTGAAGGGCGACAGCAAGATCGCCCAGCCCGCCTTCGCCCCCAAGGCGACCATGTCCTATGCGGAAAAGGGCAAGCTCGTCACCGTGCCCATCAGCGAGCTCTTCGCCTATTACGACAAGACCGGGCCGCACAAGGCCACCTACAAGATCGAGACCGTGAAAGTGGCTGGCGACGTGGCGGTGGTGAGCATCGATTCAAAGTTCGGGGACACGAGCTTCGACGACATGTTCACCCTGGTGAAGGATGGCGATGACTGGAAGATCGTGAGCAAGGTCTATCACATCAAGTAGGGCGCGCCGCGCGCGGACAGCAGGCGCAGGGCGCCGGTACCCCCTTGGGGGCGCCCATAACGCAAAGGCCCCGGTATCTTGCAAGGATACCGGGGCCTTTCTCAACGTTGCCGCAAGCTACTTGCTAATGGTTTCGGAATTCTGGTTATAGGCCTTGGCGACGCATTTCCACTCGCCGTTCATCTTGAGCATCAAAAGCACATCGGTAAAGTCGATCCTGCCGCCCCAGCCTTCCTCGAGGATGCGGACCACGGCCAGCGTTTCCTCCACGAGAAGCACGTCGATGCGGGCCTTGAAATTCTTGTCGCCCGGCACGGTGTCCACATTGTGGTAAAACTGCTCGATGGAGCCGTGCTCCAGCTTGCCGTCCAGGTAGCCGAACAGCACGGCCTCGTCCACGAACAGCTCCCGGGCGTACTTGCTCGTGCCTTCGGCCACGCTCTTCACGAATTTTTCCGCCGCCTTGGCAACGGCATCGTATTCCGCCAGTTTGTCACGCATGGGAGTCTCCTTTTCTGTTGCTAGAGGTTGTTGCCGATCTCAAAACCATCCCAGATGGCCTGGAGAATGGTCGCCACCGAGCGCTGGTCGCCGATTTCATAGACAGTGGCGCCGTCCGGCACGAGGCGGCTTTTCAGCGAAGCGCGCGGCCGGAAGCCGACGGCGGTGACGACAGTATCCGCATCGACCGCGACCTCACCATTTTCGCCTTCCAAAAGCGCCTTGCCGTCACGGAAGCCCGCGAACTTGTGGCCCGTGAGCACCGTCACGTCGTACTTTTCAAACAGGTCGGGCAACATCTGGGCATTGGGGATGGGGTTGGGGATGCCGGCGGACAGGATGCGCGGCAGCGCCTCCACCACCGTCACCCGCTTGCCGTCCATGGCATATTCCAGCGCCATCTCGCAGCCCACGAGGCCGCCGCCGATGACCACCACGCGCTCGCCGACCTGGGCGGGGTTCTCCAGCGCCTCGAGGCACCCGAGAACCTTGCCCTCCGCGCCGCCCGGCACGGAGATTTCAACAGGGCTCGAGCCCGTGGCGAGGATGACGGCATCGGCGGCAAGCTCGCGCAGCAGTTCCGGCGTCGCCTCGGTTTCGAGGCGCACGTCAATGGGAAGCCTCCCAAGCTCCCGGCGATACCACTCATTGAGCTCGCGCACCTCTTTCTTGAAGGTGTGCGAGCCGCCGTGAATGAGGTTGCCGCCGAGTTCCGTGCCCTTTTCCAGCAGCACGACAGCATGGCCGCGCGTGGCCGCCACCCGCGCGGCCTCCATGCCCGCAGGGCCGCCCCCGACCACGACGACCTTTTTCTTGGCGGCAAGAGGCCTGAGCGCGAAGCGCTGCTCCCGCATGGCCTGCGGATTGACCGCGCACGAGGGCTGCTTGCCCTGTTGCAGCCGCGTGAGGCAGCCCTGGTTGCAGGCGATGCAGGGCCGTATCTCATCCACGCGGCCCGCGAGCACCTTGTTGGGGTAATCCGGGTCGGCAAGGGCGGCGCGACCCAGCACCACCGCGTCGATCTTCCCCTCGCAGACCGCCTTTTCCGCCATGAAGGGGTCATTCATGCGACCGCCCGCGAGGATGGGGATGGCCACCGCCTGCTTGGCGCGCGCGGCCAGCTCCACGCCGTAGCCCTTGGGCATGTACATGGGCGGGCAGGCATAATAAAAGGCGTCATAGGTGCCCGTATCCACGTTGAGGCAGTCGTAGCCGTAGGACTCGAGCAGTTGCGCGATGCGGACGCCCTCTTCGATGGTTCGGCCCCTTTCCTCCTCGCCGGAAAGGGTCGCCTTGCCGAAATCCTTGATGAAAGTCTTGAGGCCGAGGCGCATGCTGACGGGAAAGTCCGTCCCGCATCCCTGCTTGATGCCTTCAACGATTTCCCTTGCGGCGCGCAGCCGGTTCTCGAGGCTGCCGCCATAGTCGTCCATGCGCTTGTTGAACATGGCGAGGGCGAACTGGTCCAGCAAATAGCCCCAGTGGATGGAATGCACCTCCACCCCGGCGAAGCCGCTGTTTTTGGCGACGACCGCCGAGCGCACCAGCGAGTCGATCTTGGACTTGATCTGTTCCGTGCTGAGCGCCGGGGAATATTCGCCGGGATGGCCATACACCGGCATGACGGAAGGCGCGGGCAGGCCCGGATAGTTGCGCCCGAGGCCCATGGTCAGCTGGGCGAAGATCTTTGTGCCGTACACGGCCGCGCGCTCGTTGAGCTCAATGGCGGTCATGCGGAAGGCGTCGGGATTCTGCAAAATGGCCGGCCCGACCCCGGTATAGGGGTCGACGGTATGATCCGTGGCGATGGCTCCGGTAAAGATCAGCCCGAAGCCCCCCTTGGCGCGTTCCACCAAGTACTGGATGGTCTCGTCCTTGAGGCCGCCTTCGGGCTTGTGGTGCTGGCCACCGCCGATGGGCGCCATGCAGAAACGGTTCTTGATGCGGACCGCGCCTATTTCCAGCGGACGCGCAAGACAGACAAATTCGGACATGACCGCTCCTACAGTTCCTGATAGGTCTTGGCGAGGATTTACCCCTCGCCGTTATTTCTCTTGGGCCGCCCATCTCTGGCATGTGGATTCGGCGCCTCAGGTGTGATGAAGATTTTTTTAATGAAAACTAAAATAATGTCAACACAAACCCGGGTGGGCTTGAGGCTGGTGGGAGCTGAGTATCTGGCGGTATTGCGGGGCAGGAAAGGAAAGCCTGCGGCACTCGCGGGGTAACGGGACCGGCGGAAGGGCGTACCGGGTGGACGCTTCGACTCTGCGATGGAAAGGGGAAGAAAAGAAGGGCAACAGTGGGGCAGCCCACGGGGAGAAAATACTTTTAAAAATTCTGGCGGACTGTTATGCGTTCCTTGCAAGTGATGGTGGGACGCAGACCGTCCATATGCGCGCGGGACACGGCGTGGGCGCGCTATTTTTTCAGGGCTCGCTGCATCTTGCGCCAGGTCCACGGAGGCAGCGCGCCCTCGTCCGCCCAGAGGCC
>CAMWVJ010000219.1 GCA_947177645.1 uncultured Desulfovibrio sp. | reverse complement strand
TCCAGCTTCCCGGCTACCTGAAGCGGGAACAACGTGTTGACACTCTACATCTAGGGAGAGCCCACAAGCGAGGGCTTGCTCATAAGCAGCGTTCGTCCTGCCCCACTCCGGCATGCCGGCAACAGCACAGAGCGGCACAGGAGTGGGGCAGGGCGTCTCGGCGTCGGGGCTTGGAGGGTACGGCCGAAGCGCGGTCACGGAGGCGCGGACGAGCTAGGCTTTTCCCACTCCCGGGGCGGAAGGCGCGGGCGCCGGACGGGAAGCACCCGTGCGTCCCGCAAAATTTTTTGCCTGCACGGCGAACAGACGGGAGCGATGCTGAAGGGGCGGCCGGGTTCACGCCTTGTCACCCTGCCGCCCCAGGGACACCGAGCCGGGGCAGTATTTTTTGATGCAGAAGGAAAGGGCCGCAAAAAAGAGCAGGGCCAGCACGATATTGAGGCAGGCCGCGCCCATAAGCCCGAACAGGAAAGGCAGCAGCATGGCGAGCGGCACGCTCGCCGCGGCCACGAACACCGAGGCCAGGAAGTAGGGCCGCTCGTGCCCGTTGGCGACCAGTATCTGCGGGCCAAGGACCATGTTCATGCCCGTTATGGGCAGCGCCGCGACCATGATATTGAGGATGGGGATGGCCTCCGCATACCTGGCGCCCATGGCCAGCGGGATGAGCCAGGGCGCCGTGGCCCACAGCGCGAGCGCCGCCAGCAGCATGAGGCCTACCGTCACTGTACAGGACCAGAACAGCATCTGGCCGGCCGTTTTCGCGTCCCCGTGGCGCAGCGCGCACACTTCGGGATAGACGGTCTGGGTCACGGGTTCGCTCGCCTCGGCCACGGCCTTGATGATCTTGTCCGCGGCGAGGTAGATGCCCATCTCCGCCGGCAGGAGGAAATAGCCGAGTACCAGTTTCGAGGTCTGCGCGTGGGCCATGTTGGTGAGCGAATTGGCGAAAAGCGTCCGCGTTTTGCGCAGGATGCGCCAGGCCCGCTTCAGGTTGAGGCGGAAGGGCCACGACCGGCCCAACTCCCCGATGAGGCAGCCATAGGCGAGCCCCTTGCAGCCAAAGTTGAGCGCGAAATACCAAGGCCAGCGTTCGGGCCGGTCGATGATGACGACGATGAGCCCAAGGGAGATGAGGTTCGTCAACACGTCCCACAGGGCCAAATGCCGCATGCCCAGGCCGATCCCCTGATAGAACCACAGCGGCCTGAAGCCGCGCGCGACGCCGTAGAGGATGGCGAGCATGTAGACCCCCGGATATTCGCCGGCATAGGGAATGACCGGCAAAAGCAGGAGCGCGCCCAGAAGGCAAAGCCCGGCGAGCACGAGCTTGGCCGTAATCACGGCCCCGAGGATGGCCGCCTGCCGCTTCTGGCCGCCGCGGGCGAAGGCCACATCGCGCACGGCGCCGAGGGTGAAGCCCCAGTTCAGCACGGTCTCCACGATGGAGGGCAGGATGCTGAAATACATGAGGATGCCGAACGTGCGCATATCGAGGATGCGCGCGAGCCACGGGAAGGCGAGGAGCGGCAGCACCATCTGGGTGATCTTGATGGCCCCGAGGGAGAAAAAGACCCCGAGCAGAGGTCGGAAGAGGCTGAGCGGGCCGCGATCTTTATCCGGCTGCATGCTCCGCTCCTGCGAGGCGCCGGTAGCGCGCGCCGAAGTTCTGGCATACGTTCGCCGGGCCGGGCCGGGCTTCGACAGAGGTGCGCGCGGCGCGCCCCACTTTGGCCCGGAGTTCGTCATCGGCAAGGAGTTTTTTGACGGTTTCCGCCATGCGCGCCTCGTCCCCGCAGAGGGAGCCGGTCACGCCGCCCTCGATGGCAGCGGGCTCGGCCCGGGCGCCGTGGGCCATGGCATGCTTGCGCCACGCGGCTTCGTCGTTATCGGGGGTGTCAGTTTAGTATGGCGCGTGGCAATTTGCCAGATGAATTTATCCTTCTGTTTTTTTTGGCTCTCTGCCCGGGCGCATGCGGTTTCCTGCCTTGAGGTTTTGGGCGCGCGTGCGTATGCTGCACAATTGCCGCACTTCACCAACGAGGCGTGGCCGCCCGACTGTTCGCCACGGAGAACGCCACATGATTCGTGTTTTCGCCAGCATGACCGCCCGCCTCCGCGCTTTCGCGGAGGACTGCGCCGCCGCAAGGCGCGAGCGCCCCGCGGATTTCTGGCACGGGCTGCTGTTCTGGGCATTCTGGCTCTCGCTGGCGTCCTTTCCCGTGGGCTACGGCATGCGCGAGGTCATGCCGCTGGTCTGCGTGGTCTTTCTCGTGCCTTATTACCGCCATGCGTGGCGTGAGAGCGTGCTCGCGCGCCTCAGGGTGTGGTGGCTCTTTCTCTGCGTGGCCCTCATGACCGCCATCGGCGTTGTCTTTTCGCCGGACCCTCTGGCGTCCCTGCTGCATGCGGGCACCGGCGTCAACAAGGGCTTCATCCTGCCCTTCATCGCCATGGAGTGCGTGCGCGACGGGCGCGACCTCAGGCGCCTTGTCTGGGCCTGCGCGCTCGCCTGCTTCTGGGAGGGCATCGACGGCGTGTGGCAGGCGGCCACGGGCCGCGACTTCATCATGGGCTACAAGCTCAATGCCCGGCGCCTCACCGGCAGCCTCGGCGACTACACGGTGGGCAATTATATCGCGCTGGCCCTCATCCCGGCTTTCGGCGTGTGGTTCATCCTCCGGCGTGCACTTGACCGATATGCCTCGGCGCTGATCTTCCTGGCGCTGTTCTGGCCGGCCTGCTTCCTCTGTATCGGCGCGTCCAGCCGCAGCGGCCTGCTCGCCATCGCCGCGGCCGTGGGCCTCTGGCAGCTTTTGCGCGGGGGACGCGCGCGCATCGTGCGCGCCGTCGTGGGGCCGGCCCTCATCTTCGCCGTCTTTTACCTCTGCCAGGCCCCGCGGCTGCATGTGGAGCGCATCGCCGGCGATGGCCGCTGGAGCCTCTGGGAGCTGGCCTGGCGCGTCTTTCTGGAGCACCCGTGGCTGGGCGCGGGCGCGGGCCGCTACAACGCGGCCTTCCGCGAGCTCGGCCTCAAGCCGGCACATGACGCCCTCACCATCAGCCACCCGCACGACCTGTACCTCGACCTGCTCTACGCGCACGGCATCGTCGGCTTCAGCCTCGGCATGGTCTTTTTGCTGGGCTTTTTGTGGTGGGGCTGGCGCAAGATACGCCCGCAGCTCATGGCCGAATGCCGCCAGCCCGGAAGCGGCATTTACTGGCGGCTTGCGGCGTGGTTCTGGCTGGGCTATGCCGGCTGGCTCGTGAACGGCATCTTTGGCCACGATTTTTACCGCATCTGGTGGCTTGGACTCGCCATGAGCCATCTCGGTGTCATGATCGGCGCCGTGGTCAACGGGGTGCCGGTGGAGGCACGCGAGGCCGAGGGCGCGGCCATGCCCCCGCCGCTTCCACAAGGCGCCCCGGCACCTACTCCCGGTACTTCCGGCTCTTGAGGGGCGGCTGCCCGAAAAGCCGCTTGTAATCGCGGTTGAACTGCTGCGCGCTGCCATAGCCCACCCTGGCCGCGGCGAGCCTCGCCTGCTCGTGCTCCTCGAGGATGAGGCGGCGCGCCTCGTGGAGGCGCAACTGCTTGTAATAACAGGGGCGTTTACAAATATGCCGCGGCCGCCGAATAGAGAGGTGT
>CAMWVJ010000218.1 GCA_947177645.1 uncultured Desulfovibrio sp. | reverse complement strand
CCCCCCCCCCCCCGGCCGACAATGCCCTGGCTTTAGGCTCTTGCTTCATCGTTCTGCATCCAGCCGCGCACCAAGCTCACCACCTGCTCCATGTGATTGTCGGAGAGGGTGAAGATGTGCGCCTTGAGGGCTTCGATATCCTTGAAGACGAGCTCGTCATCTTCCTCTTCAATGGCTTCCGGCTCTTCCTCGTCGGCCTTGGCCGCTTCCTCGAGGGCTTCGTAGAGCGCCAGCTGCTCCTCGGCGGAGGGCAGGCCCTCGAGGCCTTCGACCATCTCGCCGGCCTCGACCTTGGGCCGGATGAGGGCCAGCACCACGGGCCGGACCACCAGCATGAGGAAGAGGAAGGCAAGCAGCGCGTTGAGCAGGGGCTTGCCCAGGCGCTCGGCATAGTCGGCCAGCACCTCTGCGAAGTTGGGCTCGTGGGGCGGCTCGGAATCGTTGAACGGGGCCGAGCTCACTTCGAGAGAGTCGCCACGGCCGGTGTTCAGGCCCACCGCGTTGGACACGAGCTGACGCACGCGGTCCAGTTCCTCAGGCTTGCGGGGCACGAAGTTCCACGCGCCCTCGCTCTTTTCATACGACCCATCAATGATAACCGCAACCGTCAGGCGGCGCAAATCTCCCACATTGGCGATGATCTGGTGCTCTTCCTTGTTGATCTCGTAGTTGGTGGTGCGGGTCTCGCGGGTGCCGTTCTGGTTGGAGACGGAACCGGTGATGCCGTCGCCGCGGAAGTTGGCGTCCGGCGCGCCGGCCTCGAGATTGGCCTGGCCCTGCTGGCTCTCTTCGCTGCGCTGCTCGCTGCGGACCACGGTTTTTTCGGGGTCGTAGATCTCGCGGCGGATGGTCTTCTGGCTGAAGTCCATGTCCGCGTTGACCTTGGCGATGACGCGGCCGGGGCCGAAGATGGGCTGGAGCAGTTCCTCGATGCGGCGCTCAAGGTTGCGCTGCACGGAGAGGCGGTGCTCCATCTGGGTGGAGCTGATGCCGGCGAGGGTGTCCTCCTCGGGCTCGTAGAGCACCTTGCCGCCGTTGTCGGTGATGGAAACGTGGTTCTTGTCAAGGCCTTCCACCGCCATGACCACCATGTTGAGGATGGCCTGGATTTCTTTCTGGTCCGGCTTGGCGCTCGGGCGGTTGAGCTTGAGCACCACCGAGGCGGACGGGTCCTGGCGCTCCTCCACGAAGAGGCTGCGCTTGGGGATGACAAGGTGCACGCGCGCGCTCTCCACGCTGGGGAACTCGCTGATGGTGCGCGAGAGCTCGCCCTGAAGCGCGCGGGTGTAGTTGATTTTCTGCACAAAATCCGTCTGGCCGACCTTGACCTTGTCGAAGATCTCGAAGCCGATGCCCTGGCCCACCAGGCCGCCTTCGCCGGCGATCTTGATGCGCTGGTCATAGACCACGTCCTGCGGCACGAGGATGGTGGTGCCGTTGTCCGCGAGCTGGTAGGGCGTCTTGTCGGCCTGCAGCGCCTTGACCACGGAGCTCGCGTCCTCGGGGCCAAGATTCGAGTAGAGCACCTTGTACTCCACCCGCCCGGCCCAGAGCGAGAGCCCGATGGCGCAGGCCACCAGGGCCACGGCGCCGCCGGCGACGGCAACGCGCTGGATCATGTTCAGCCGGGCCCAGAGGCCCTTGAGATTGTCAACGAGATTGGTGATGAACGTCGGCATGGCGATTCCCCTCATTCCTTGCGCCCCTCTGGCGCAATCGTATGATGCGAGGGGATTAGCAAAGGCCGTGCCAGCGTGTTTTCATCAAGGATATTTTGCGGTTAGGAGGGATTTTTCTCGCCGGATTCAAAAATCTGACGCAAAAAGCCAGCCCCCGCGGGACACGCGCGGAGACTGGCTTTTTGAGGGAGCATGCAGCCCGGAGAGGGGGGCTAGAACTGCATGCGCGAAATTTCCTTGTAGGCCTCGAGCACCTTGCCGCGCACCGCGCTCGTGAGCTTCATGGCCATGCTCGACTTCTGCATGGAGATCATGAGCTCGTGCACGTTCTGGCTGCGGCCGGAGGCGAAGTCGTCGATGGCCTGGTCCTTGGCGTTCTGGAGTTCGTTGACGCGGTTGAGCGAGCTCGTCACCGTGTTGGTAAAGCTGTTCTGCGGCGTCACCGGCACATGCTGCTGGTCGGGATAGCGGATGAAGTCCGCCTGGGCGCCGAAGTTCTCGGGCTTGTCCACGCGGTCGCGCAGAAGGGACTGGTCGAGGGTGCGCGAGAAGAGCGTCTGCTTGCCGACAGTCTGCCCCTGCTTGAGGGAGCTGTCCACCTTGTTGAAGTGCTGGAGCGCTTCCGTATATGCCCGCATGCCCGCTGCCTGAATGCTCATTTTCTGCTCCGTGTGTCCTGTGCTCTGTCAAATATCCGTTACGCCTTGCCGATCTCGAGGGCCTTGTTGAACATGCCCTTGATGGCCTCGACAGTGGTGACGTTGGCCTCGTAGTTGCGCTGCGCGGTCATGAGGTTGGCCATTTCCTCCACCACGTTGATGTCCGGGTAGGACACATAGCCCTCGGCGTTGGCGTCCGGGTGGCCCGGCTCATACACCTGCTTGAGGGGCCGCTTGTCCTGCGTGACGCCGAGGATGCGCACGCCCTTGAGCTCGCGGTCCAGCGCGGAGCGCATGTGCACGGAGAAGGGGTCGTCCACGTCGGTGGCCACCTGCACCACGGTGCGCCGGCGGTAGGGGCCGCCGTGCGGGGTGCGCGTGGTCTTGGCGTTGGCCAGGTTCATGGCGATGGTATTGATGCGCGTGCGGTCCGCGGTGAGGCCCGAGGCGCTGATGTCCATGGCGGTAAGAAAATCCATAACTCTCTCCCAAAAATTCCAGCCCGACAATGGCGGTCCGAGGCGCTGGCTAGACCTGCTTGCCGTCCTGGATGACCGAGGCGATGCCCTCGAAGCTCTTGGCCATCACCTGCGTGAGCGCCGTGTACTGGAGCTGGTTCTTGGCGTGCTTGGCCATTTCCTTGTCCAGGTGCACGCGGTCCTCGCCGTGGATCTGGCGCGGCTTGAACTGCTTGGACCATTCGGGCCCGAAATTGTCCGGGTTGAAGGCCGCGGGCATGTGCCCCTGGCTCGTGATGCTCATGCGGCCGCGCATATCCAGCCCGAGAGCGCTCTGCAGCTCTTTCTCGAAGGCGATCTCGCGCGGCTTGTAGTTGGGCGTCTCGATGTTGGCAAGATTGCTCATGATGACATTCTGCCGCTGGAGCTGCATGTCCATCACGCGGCCCACAAGGCCGATCTGACTGTTGAACATGGATTTCATGACGCCTCCCGCATGGCCCGGCTTCTGCCGGCATGACTTTGCTGTGTGCCCTTCATTAGCAAGCACTGTTCCATCCTTGAAAAGCCATGCTTTTTCGAGGGGATAGAGGCGATTTTTTGGCCGGGTTCCCGGGGGAGGGTGGCCCCCGGGAGCGGATTTTTGACGGGCGCCCGGGAAGGGCCGGAGAGGCGGCGGGCGCGGGCGGCCGGGAAACGAAAAACCCCGGCCACGCCGGGGAGGGATTCGTGGTCGGAGCGAAAGGATTTGAACCTTCGACCCCCTGCTCCCAAAGCAGGTGCGCTACCAGACTGCGCCACGCTCCGACAGGGTGATGCCGCGCGGGGAGGGAGGCCCGGCACCGCGCGAAAG
>CAMWVJ010000217.1 GCA_947177645.1 uncultured Desulfovibrio sp. | reverse complement strand
CCCCCCCCCCCCCCCCCCCCCCCCCCCCCCCCCCCCCCCCCCCCCCCCCCCCCGGCCTCGGCGTGGCCGGCCAGGTGGCGGCCATTTTGCGCACCCTGCGGGCGGACGCGCCCTGGGCGCGCACCGAGGAGCTGCTGCAAGTGGTGCTCGTGGACAGCCGCCACGGCCGCTATGAAGGCGGCCTTGGGTCCGAGACTGTGCGCGCGCTGGAGGCCATGGGCGTGCGCCTTGAAGACAGGGACATGGTGAGGGAAGCCGAGCCCGACCGCCATGACCCCGAGGCCGTGGCACAGGCCCTGCTTGAGATCTGCGCCCGGGGGATGGCGTGAGCCCGGCCCCGGAAGAAGAGGCGGCGCAAGGCCCCGCGCTCACCATCGACGCCGAAAGCGCCGGCATGCGGCTTGACAAGGCGCTGGCGGCTCTCGTCTCAGAGGGCCTGCGCGGGCGGCGCCGGCGCATCGAAGAGAGCGGCGTGCTGCTCAACGGCGCGGCCTGCCTCGAGCCGGCGCGGCGCGTCAGGGCCGGCGACGTGCTCGCCCTTCTTGTCCCCGAGCCGCCGAGCGAACCCCCGCAAGATCTGGCGCGCCTGCTCGGGCGCCAGGGCGATTTTTGTTTCCTGTTCAAGGGCGCGGGCCTGCACAGCGCGGCGCTCCCCGGCAAGGGTGGGGACAGCCTCGAGGCGCGCCTCCCCGCGCTCTGCGCCCCTGTGCTCGCGCCGGGCGAGCAGCCGAAGCTCCTTCAACGGCTGGATCAGGGCACCTCGGGCCTTGTCTGCGCGGCCCTGATGCCGGAAGCGGCCCGTGCCTTCCGCGTGGCCGAAGCAGCCGGCCAGTGTGAAAAGCGCTATCTCGCCCTGCTCACGGGCGAGCTCGCAGGCTCCGTGACCGCTCGCCGGCGGCTGGACACCAATGCCCGCCGCACCACGCGGGTACTCAACGAAGACGCCGAGCCCCTGCGGCGCACGGACTTCCTGCCGCTCCATGTCTTTGAGGGCGAAGCATCCGCCCGGCTCTCTGCCCTGCTGGCGCCCGACGCTGCGGAGGCGCCGCCCGCGCTCACGCTCGCGGCCTGCCGCATCCGCCTGGGCGGCCGCCACCAGATCCGCGCCCATGCCGCAAGCCTCGGCCATCCCCTGTTCGGGGACGGCCGCTATGCTCACCAGGGCGCGCCTGCCAGCACCGCCGGACACTTCTTCCTCCACCACGGGCGGCTCGCCTTGCCGCGTGAGCGGTGCTCAGTGGCGCCGCCCTGGCCGTGGCTGGAGGCATATCTCCCCCCGGAGGCGCGCCGGCGCGTCCGCGCGTGGCTGGAGACTGCCGATTAAACGCCAAGCCACCCGCCGGGGGCAGGTGGCCTGGGTGTGCGCGTTCCGCCCCGCAGGACGGCAAAAAAACTACCCGCAGCGGGAGAAGCCGCAGACCGGGCAGATGAGGCAGCCCTCCTGGAAGAGCAGGGCCTCACCGCATTCCGGGCACTTCTGGGCCTCGATGTCCGTGACCTGCCCGAGGTGCTCGTCCTTGAGGTAGCGCTTTTCCAGCACCCAGGCGATGGCGTCCGGGATGGAGAGCAAAAGCCCCTTGCCGCGGAACACCGGGTGCTCGCCGCCGATGCCCTTGATCTGCGCCACCACGTCGCGCACGGCCACGCCCGAGCGCAAGGCCAGCGAGACGAGCCGGCCGATGGCCTCGGCCTTGGCCGTGATGGAGCGGCCCGACTTGCCGATGGTGGCGAAAACCTCAAAGGGCTGGCCGTCCACCTCGTTGACCGTGAGATACATGGCGCCCAAGCCCGTCTGCACCTTCTGGGTGAAGCCCTGCACCACGTCCGGCCGCTTGCGCACGCCCGAGGCCGCGGGGGCCGGCGCCGGGGCTTCCTTGCCGCCGTCCATCTTTTTCTGGCCCTCGCCCGTGGCGAGCACCTGCACGCTCTTGCAGCCGTCCCGATAGACGGTCACGCCCTTGCAGCCCTCCTTGTAGGCGAGCCAGTAGATGTCGTGGATGTCCTTTTCCGTGGCGGAATTGGGCAGGTTCACCGTTTTCGAGACCGCGTTGTCCGTATGCCGCTGGAAGGCCGCCTGCATGCGCAGATGCCACACCGGGGCGATGTCCATGGCGGTCACGAAGGTCTTGCGCAGCTTCTCCGGCAGGAACTTCATGTCCCGGATGGAGCCGGTGGCCGCCACGCTCTCCATGAGCTCGGCGCTGGCGAGGCCCGCATCGGCCAGCGCGGCCTCGAAATAGGGATTGACCTCCACCAGGCGCTCGCCGTCGAGGATGTTGCGGGTGAAGCAGAGCGCGAACAGCGGCTCCACGCCGGACGAGCACCCCGCGATGATGGAGAGCGTGCCCGTGGGCGCGATGGTGGTGACCGTGGCGTTGCGGTACGGGCCTTCGCCGCGCTGTGCGTAGACGGATGCGGGATAGGCCGGGAAGGACCCGCGCTCGCGCGCAAGCTCGGCCGAGGCCTTGTGGCCCTCCTCCTGCACGAAGGCCATGAGCCGTTCGCCGAGCGCCACGCCCTCGGGCGAGTCATAGGCCACGCCGAGCTCATAGAGCAGGTCGGCGAAGCCCATGACGCCGAGGCCGATCTTGCGGTTGCGGCGCACGGTCTCGTCGATCATGGGCAGCGGGAAGCGCGAGGCGTCGATGACATTGTCGAGAAAGCGCACGGCTAGGCGCACGGTGCGGCCAAGGCCCTCCCAGTCCACGCCCTTCTCGGCCGGGTCGGCGTCGTCATTGTGGCCCGGCACATAGAAGCAGGAAAGGTTGATGGACCCCAGGTTGCACGCCTCGAAAGGCAGCAGGGGCTGCTCGCCGCAGGGGTTGGTGGACTCGATCTCGCCCTGGTCGGGCGTGGGGTTGTCGCGGTTGATGCGGTCGAGGAAGACGATGCCCGGGTCGCCGGACTGCCACGCCTTTTTCACCAAAAGGTCAAAAATCTCGCGCGCGGGCAGGCGGCCGGCCACTTCGCCCGTGCCGGGAAGGCGCAGCTCATAGTCCTCGCCGCGCTCCACCGCCTGCATGAAGGCCTCGGTGAGGCCCACGGAAAGATTGAAGTTGTTGAACTCGCCCTCGCGCTCCTTGGCGCGGATGAAGTCCACGATGTCGGGATGGTCCACGCGCAAAATGCCCATGTTGGCGCCGCGGCGCGTGCCGCCCTGCTTGATCTGCTCCGTGGCGGTGTTGAAGATGCGCAAAAAGGACACCGGCCCCGAGGCCACGCCGCCCGTGGAGCCCACGCGGCTCTCTTTCGGGCGCAGGCGGGAGAAGGAAAAGCCCGTGCCCCCGCCCGACTTGTGGATCATGGCCGCATATTTCACGGCGTCGAAGATCTCCTCGATGGAGTCGCCCACGGGGAGCACGAAACAGGCGGAAAGCTGGCCCAGGTCCGTGCCCGCGTTCATGAGCGTGGGCGAATTGGGCAGGAACCTCCAGCTCGTCATGAGGTCGTAAAACTCGCGCGCCAAGGCCTCGGGCGCATAGGGGGAACCGGGATACTTGGCCTCCTCCGCGGCCACGGCCGTGGCCACGCGCCAGAAGAGCCCGCGCGGGTCTTCGGCCAGTGTGCCGTCCAGATCCTTGCGCAGATAGCGCTTTTCGCGCACCACGTAGGGATTGGGCTGGAGGGCTGGCCGGGGGCAAATGCGGGGCATGGGCAG
>CAMWVJ010000216.1 GCA_947177645.1 uncultured Desulfovibrio sp. | reverse complement strand
GGGACCTGCTGGAAAATCTCTCGAGCAGCGCCCCTGAGGAACTGTCGGAGCTCGACAAGGAGAGCGTCCAGACCATCGCGCGCCACCAGCGCGACCCGCGGCTGCGCATGGTGCGGGCCTTTCTCCAGATCGAGCGCGGCGACACCACACAGGCGCTCAACTCCTTCCGCGAGGCAGCGGGCATGACGCCGTGGCCCTCGCTCCAGGCGTGGAACGAGTACCTGCAGGGGCGCCTTCTGGAGGAACAGGGCCAGCTCGCCCAGGCGAGCACCCTGTATACGCAGGTCCTGCGCGTCATGCCGCAATGGCGCGAGGTCATGTACCGGGGCATCATCTGCCGGGTGAAGATGGGCTTTGCGGAGCAGGTGCTCGACCAGGTGGTGGAGCTGGTGCGCGCCGAGCCGGAATATTTCAACCGCTTCCTCATCGACCCGGCCCTCGAGCGCGGGCGGCTGCTCGTGCTTTCCGCGCTCTTCGACCTCTGGGAAGAGGCCCGGAAGAACGCGGAAAACGAAAAAAGCGCCGTGCACGCCATGCAGGAACGGCTCATGGCCTGGTTCCCCGAGGACCATCCCGTGCAGGGGCGCCTCGGCCAGAAGGTGCACGCCCTCGACGCGCTCGGGAAAGTGGACAACTACATGGCCTTTTTCCGCATGGTGCGCCAGCGCCCGCAACTGGAAAAGGAACTGGAGGAGAGCATCCAGCGCGAGGTGGAGGAACTGCGCAACCGTTACAAGTCCTATCTCGACGTGCTGGAAGAGATCCGCGACGAAGCCTCGTGGTTTCCCTTCCCCTCGGCCCTGCGCGACTTCAGCGCGGATTTCAACTCGAGCGCGGGCATCATCAACTGGGCCTTTGCGAGCAATTTCAACGAGGCCGAGACCTTCAAGCGCGCGCAGAACGCCATCCCCCGCCTCGACGAGCTGCTCCAGAACCTCAAGACCCGGCTCAAGTTCCTGCGCACCGTGCGCGACGGCACCCTTTTTGGCCTGACCATGCTGCGCACCTTCATGTGGGTGGAGATCGTGGGCCTCGTGCTCTGCTTCGTGGGCGTGCCGGTCATCGTGTTCTGGGGCGAAAAAATGGGCCTTGGCTGGCTCAAGTACCTGCTCGGGGAAAACCAGTGGTCGATACAGAAGGTGCTCGTCATCATCGTGACCATCCTCGCGGTGGGCGTGGGAGCGTTGCGCACCACCCTCGTCTTTGACCGCAAGCGCGAGAAGCTGCTGGAGCAGGCACGGGAGCAGCGCCAGAAGGCGCAGCAGACGCGCATCGAAAGCATCCGCAAGCAGCGCCTCGCCGAGGCGAAAAAACTGCGCCGCCAGCAGGAGGCCGCGCAGCAACTGGAAAACCGCCGCCAGCTCAAGGCGCGCATGCAAGGCTGACAGCCGGCGCCCCGGAGCGCGCCGCCCCAAAGAAGGAACCCTCCATGCCGACACTCAAGGATTTTGCGCTCTATCCCATCGACTGGAACCTGACGCCCGAACACGCTGTCACCATGTATCTGGAGTGGGGCAACAACGACTGGCAGGACGAATACCCGCCCGTGCGCTCGAAGGAGGACGTTTCGCATTATGTCATGGTGGACAGCTGGCAGGACCCGCCGGTCATCCGCCTCGTGCGCCGCAATTCCGAGGCGGCGGAAGACCTCATCACCGTACCTCTGCCGGACGAGCTTCTGCCCGGCTGGCGCGAGGCCAATGGCGATCTCCGTGGCGTGAGCGCGCCGACGCCGGCCATCAAGGCGTGGCTAAGGGAGCAGCTCGGGCAGTAGCTTTTTTGCAGGTGGTCGCGGGCGGAAGTCCCGCCCCTGCGCATCCTGGAACAGGTTTCGGACTGCGGTCCTGGCGTCTCAAGTGGCGCCCGGGCCGCTCCTTTTTTGGTCGTCGCTTAGGTGAGCCACAAGTCCATGCCGGCGCCCATGCTGCCTTCAGGGCGCTCGGTGAAGCCGAACTTCTTGTAAAAGCCCTCGTTGCCGGCCGTGGCAATAAGCACGACCTTTATTTTCCACCCCGGGCGGCGCTGGCCCTCCACCCAGCTCAGCGCGAGTTGGGTGAGCTTTTTGCCGATGCCGCGGCCCTGCCATGCGGGGAGCACCATGAGGTCGGAGAAGTAGGCGATATAGCCATGGTCCCACACGATGCGCACCGCGCCAATGACCTCGCCATCCCGGCGGCAGGCAGCGATGAAGGCCGAATGGCGCAGGCCGGCGGCCGCCTCCTCCAGCGGGAGTTCAGGCCAGCCCACGGCCTTGCGCAAGCGGCAATATTCCTCGGGGGAAAGCGAGGCGGAATAGTCCAGAGCGTCCATGGCGGCCTGCCTTGAAAAAGGTCGGGAGGGGCGCGTCAGGAAAACTGGCGCCCGGCGCCCCAAAACGCCACAGGGCGTTCGCCCGGCTCGTGCGGGAAAACGCCCTGTGCAAAATCGGCAAAATCAGCTCAGGCGCCGGCCGGCGTTTCCACGCGGGCCTTTTCTTCTTTGGCGAGGCGCTTTTCCAGCGAGGCCACCTTGGCGCGCAGTTCGCGCGTGTGCTTCCTGATACCCGCATGGTAGAGCCAGAGCAGCCCGAAGATGAGCAGGCAGGCCTCCACGAAAAAGAAGAAGATCCACTGCCAGTGCCGTTCCTGGCCGGCCGGGCGCTCCTGATGCAGCCACTTCTGCGCCAGAGCCTCGCGCTCCTGCGGCGTCACCTGCGCGAGGGCCGTGGTGATGACGTTGAAAAGCTCGGGCCGGTCGCGGCGCACGGCCACGGCGTGCCCGTAGGAGGAATCCACCTTGCCGGCCGTCTGCATCTGGAGGATGCCGCCAGTCTGGATCTTTTCCAGCAGGTTGAATTCATAGTCGAGCACGGCGTCGGCCTCGCCCGCGGCCACTTTCTGCAGGGCCTCGAGCGTGGTGGCCGAAGGCACGGCGATGACCTCGGGGTGGAACTCCTTGAGGAAGTCGTGCCAGGAATAATCCTGCACAACCGCCACCTTCTTGCCGGCGAGCGCGCTCATGTCGGCCTGGTCGAGGCCGCTGCCGCGCCGGGTCATGATGATGCCGGGCTCGGTGATATAGGGCGCGGTGAACAGCATGTACTCGCTGCGCCGGCCGGTCTTGGCGGCGGCCATGAAAAGGTCGACCTTGCCCTGACGCGCCAGCTCCTCCGTGGCGGCCCAGTCGCTCGTGGCCAGCGGACGGAAGTCAAGGCCCGTCATCTTGGAGAGCAGGCGCAGATAATCGCCGCCAAGGCCGGTGTAGCGGCCGCGTTCGTCAAACATTTCCAGAGGATAGAAGTTAGGGTCCACGCCGACGGTGACGATCGGGTTTGCCGCGAGCCACGCGAGGTCTTCCGGGGCGATCTTGTCGAGCACGGAAGTTTTCTCTTCCAGCAGCTCACCCAGCGTATCCTCCCGGCTGGCGAACGCCTGCGGGTAAAAGGTCTGCACGCCGAGCAGCACCTGGATGCCGATGATCGTAAGTCCGAGGCAAAGTAGCAGCAGCTGTCGCATGTATTCTCCACAAAATTCCTGCGTTTGCCGGCGCCACGTGCGGGCGCCGCGTTCGCGGCGCGCTCAGCGGTCGGCGGCGTTGGCCGTCTTTTCCTTGGGGGCGTCTTCCTCGTCCTCCTCGGGGGCGAAAAGGACAGGGCAGGTGCTCCTGCCGAAGAGCAGGTAGCGCA
>CAMWVJ010000215.1 GCA_947177645.1 uncultured Desulfovibrio sp. | reverse complement strand
GCCCTCGGGCTCGGGCGGCCCCACAAAGATTGGCGGCGGGCCTTCAGGTTCTTCCGGCGGCGGCGCGATGCCGCTCGGCTCCAAGAGGAGCACTTCCTCAAGATGCTGCAAATCCACCAGCGGCACCGCGGCCACGGCCATGAACTGCGTATAGTCCGAGGGCGCCACGCTCACCACGCGCGCCACGGGCAAGCCCTTGGGATACTTGCCGTCGAGCCCGGAAGTCACCAGTATTTCGCCGTTTTTCACGCTGGCATCGCGCTGGACAAAGTTGACCTCGAGCTCGCGGCCCTTGCCCTTGCCCATGAGGATGCCGGGGGCCCGGCTCTCCTGCCCGAACACGGCCACGCGGCTCCCCGGGTCGGTGATGAGCAGGGCCGTGGAGGCGTGCGGGCTCGCCTTGAGCACGCGGCCCACGAGCCCCAGGTGCGTCACGAGCGGCGTGCCCGGGCGCCCGCCCGTGGCGTAGCCGCGGCTGATGGTGATGCTGTCGAGCACGGCATTGGGCCCGAGCCTGCCGGCAAGCACGCGCGCGCCCAAGGGGCGCCAGCTCACGTCCACCGGGAGCTGCACGAGCTCACGCAGGCGGCGAAGCTCGGCCAGGTCCTCGCCGCTGGCGAGCAGGCGCGATTCCAGCTCGTCCACGCGGGCCTTGAGGCGCAGGTTTTCCCCGCGCACGTCCACAAGGTCGAAATAACGGTCCCAGAAGCCGGAAAACACGTCCTGCACGGCGCGCAGGGGGCGGAGCACCGCGCCGCCCACCTCGAGGCCCACGGAGGCCGCGAGGTCGTCAAGGGCAGGGGTGCGCTGGTTCCAGGAATACATCCCCAGAAACAGGATGAGCAGAACGCCCGCGAGAATAAGGATGCGCCGCAGGTTCACAAAAGCCTACCCCCGGCGGCGCCTGCCCCGGAGCGCGGGGGCGCCGCAGCCATGCGCGCGGCCGCTCAATCGATGCAGACTTCCTTGAGGATGTGGAGATTGTCCAGCGTCTTGCCCGTGCCCACGACCACGGTGGAGAGCGGGTCGTCCACCACGGTGATGGGGAGCGAGGTCTCCTCGCGCAAGAGCTGGTCCAGCCCCTTGAGCAGGGCGCCGCCGCCGGTGAGCACGATGCCGCGGTCGACAATATCGGCGGCGAGCTCGGGCGGGGTCTGCTCCAGGGCGATGCGCACGGCCTGGACAATGCTGTCCACCTGTTCGGAAATGGCCTTGCGTACTTCCTCGGAGGTGATGATGATGTTCTGCGGGATGCCGGTCACAAGGTCGCGGCCCTTGACCTCGATCTGCTGTTCCGGGTCCTGCGGGTAGGCCGAGGCGATCTTGATCTTGATCTCCTCCGCCGAGGATTCGCCGATGAGCATGTTGTACTTGCGCTTGACGTGGGTCATGATGGCTTCGTCCATCTTGTCGCCGCCCACGCGCACCGAGCGCGAATACACGATGCCGGAAAGGGAGATGACCGCCACCTCGGTGGTGCCGCCGCCGATGTCGACAACCATGTTCGATGTGGGCTCTTGGATGGGGAGGTCCGCGCCGATGGCCGCGGCCATGGGTTCCTCGATGAGGTAGACCTCGCGCGCGCCGGCGGACTGGGCCGACTCCTTGACGGCGCGCTTCTCCACCTGGGTGATGCCCGTGGGCACGCAGATCATGATGCGCGGGCGCACCATGCGCCGGGAATTGTGCACCTTGGCGATGAAGTGGCGGAGCATGGCCTCCGTGACCTCGAAGTCGGCGATGACGCCGTCCTTCATGGGGCGGATGGCCCAGATATTGCCGGGCGTGCGGCCGAGCATGCGCTTGGCGTCCTGCCCCACGGCGAGGACCATGTTGTTGCCGCGCGCGTCTTTCTTGACGGCCACCACCGAGGGCTCGCGCAGGACGATGCCGTGCCCCTTCACATAGACACAGGTATTGGCCGTGCCGAGGTCAATGGCAAGATCATTGGAAAAAAGGCCCAGTACGGCATCCATAACCTTGGACATGCTTCGTTCGCCTCGCTTGGACGCTGCCTTGGCATGCTAAGGGCGCATGCGGGATTCTCCCGGGGCGGGAGCTCGCCGGGGTGGAAATGTGTTCTTCCAAAATATCCGCAAAGTCAAGCCTGCCGGGGGAAAGTTCAAAATCTTTGCCGGGTTCGGCGGCTGTGGCCGGCCCGGCGCGCCCGCCATACATGGCCTCGGGCCGCGCCCACGACGGCGCGGCCTTTTGCCGGGTCAAAGTTCTGTACAGGGCCGCCGGAAGCGCCCCTAAAAGCGGAAGTCCCGCCGGCCTCCCGCGATCTCGGCCAGGCGCTTCTCCGCGATGGCGCGCACATGCGGGCTTTCCACATGGGCGAGTTCCTTTTTGATAAGCGCCTCGCCGCGCTCGCGCGTGGCCGGGCTCGCGTAATCCTCCAGATATTCCTTGAGCGTGAGCAGCGCGTTGGGGTGGCAGCAATTCTGGATCTGCCCGCTCTTGCACAGGCTCATGAAGCGGTCGCCGGTGCGGCCCTCGCGGTAGCAGGCCGTGCAGAAGCTCGGGATATGGCCCATGCCCATGAGCCAGTGCACCACCTCGTCCAAGGTGCGATTGTCGCTCACGTCGAACTGGCGCGAATTTTCCTCCTCGGCCTCGGGCGTGGCATAGCCGCCCACGCTGGTGCGCGAGGCGCCGCTGATCTGCGAGACGCCGAGCCCGAGCACCTGCTCGCGCACGGCGCGGCTCTCGCGGGTGGAGATGATCATGCCGGTGTAGGGCACGGCGAGGCGGATGCAGGCGCAGATGCGGGCGAAGGTGGCGTCGTCGATGCCGTGGGCGAAGTCGCCGGGGTCGATGCCGTCGGCGCGGCGCACGCGCGGCACGCTGATGGTGTGCGGGCCCACGCCGTGCACGGCCTCGAGGTGCTCGGCGTGCATGAGCAACGACGCGAATTCCTCGCGCCAGGAGCCGAGCCCGAAGAGCACCCCCAGGCCCACGTCGTCGATGCCGCCCTCCATGGCGCGGTCCATTGCTTCCGTGTGCCAGGCATAATCGTGTTTCGGCCCCGTGGGATGCAAAAGCGCGTAGGCCGCGGGGTCGTACGTCTCCTGAAAAAGGATGTAGGTGCCGATCTCGGCGTCGCGGAGGCGGCGGTAGTCCTCCACCGTGGTGGCGGCGATGTTGACGTTGACGCGGCGGATGGCGCCGTTGCGGTGATGGATGCCGTAAATGGTGCGGATGGACTCGATGATGTAGTCGAGCGGGTTCTCTTTGGGGTGCTCACCGGCCTCCACGGCGAGGCGCTTGTGGCCCATGTCCTGCAGGGCCGTCACCTCGCGGACGATCTCCTCCTGCGTGAGCTTCTTGCGCGGCATGTGGCTGTTGGTGCGGTGATAGGGGCAGTAGACACAGCCGTTGATACAGTAATTGGAGAGATAGAGCGGCGCGAAGAGCACGATGCGGTTGCCGTAGAAGCGCTGCTTGATGCGGGCGGCCAGGTCGAACATGGCCTCAGTGGTTTCCGGGTCGTCCGCGGCCATGAGGACGGACGCCTCGCGGTGGGAAAGGCCCTTGCCCTCGGCGGCCTTGTCGAGAATAGCGGCCACGGCGGCGCGGTCTTTGGCGAGCCGGTCGGCCTCGGCCACGGCAGCGGCCGCTTCCTGCCGGTCAATGAAATCCGCCGCGTGGCGGGATGTGGGATCATACA
>CAMWVJ010000214.1 GCA_947177645.1 uncultured Desulfovibrio sp. | reverse complement strand
GGGGAAGGGAAGGGGTGTTTACTGCGCGATGTCGCGCAGGCGGCGCATGATGTCCTCCACGAGGTTGGCGCCTTCCATCTCGTAGATGCGGCCGAGATAGCCGTACTTGGGCTGGCCCATGCGGTGATAGGTCAAAAGCTCGTATTCCACATTGGGGCGCCTGGGCACGACATCCCGTATGGCCTGGATCTCGGCCTCATTGTCATTGAAGCCGGGGATGACCGGGGTGCGCGCTCGGATGGGCAAGAGGGGGAAGTCCTCGCAGACGCGGCGGAAATTGTCGAGGATGCGGGCATTGTCCACGCCGGTGAACTTCTTGTGCAGCGCGGGGTCAAAGCACTTGATGTCAAAGATGAGGGCATCCAGCGACGCGCAGGCCTCGGCGAGGCGTTCATACGGGTAATAGCCGCAGGTCTCGATGGCCGTCTTGATGCGGCGCCGCTTCGCCTCGCGCAGCAGGGCCAGGGCGAAGTCGGGCTGGGCCAGGGCCTCGCCGCCGGAGAGGGTGAGGCCGCCGCCCGAGCGGTTGTAGAAAACGCCGTCTTCCTCCACCTTGTTGAGCACGGCGTCCACGGTCATGCGCTCGCCGTAGACGCTCTGCGAGCCCGAGGGGCAGGCGTCCGCGCAGGCGAAGCACTGCTCGCAGGCGCGCGGGTCAAAGGCGATGAGCCCGTTCTTCAGGGTGAGCGCGCCGCTTGTGCAGGCATTGACGCAACGCCCGCACACCTCGGCCGTGAGGCAGCGCATGGGGTTGAAGGCATGCTCCGGCTCGTGGCGCTGCGATTCCGGGTTGCTGCACCAGCGGCAGCGCAGGGGGCAGCCCTTGAGGAAGACCAGGGTGCGGATGCCCTTGCCGTCATGGACGCTGAATTTCTGGATATTGAAGACGATGCCGCTCGTTTGCGCGTCGCTCATGCCAAGGCTCCACAGATTGAACGCAGGGGCGCCCCGCAGCGGCCGCAGGGGCCAGCCGCAGGGCGCAGGACCGGGGGGAGGCGCCCCTCCCCCCGTGTGGTCTCACTTAGAAGGCGCTGTGCTCGGTGCGGTCGATGATGTCGTTCTGCAGATCGCGGGAGAGATCGCAGAAGTAGGCGCTGTAGCCGGCGATGCGCACGAGCAGGCTGCGGTAGTTGTCCGGCTCCTTCTGGGCGTTGAGCAGGGTCTGCCGGTTGACGATGTTGAACTGGAGGTGCCACAGCTTGAGGTCGCACCAGGTCCTGATCAGGTTGATGATCTTTTCCGTGCCCTCGTCGCCCTCCACGCACTTGGGCGAGAGCTTGATGTTCAGGAGGCGCGAGGCGCGGTTGGTCATGCCGTAGTTCTTGGAATGGTAGTTGGAGAGCAGGACGGCGGTGGGGCCGTTCTTGTCCGCGCCGTGCGAGGCCGAGGAGCCGTCGGAAAGCGCGGTCCAGGCGTGGCGGCCGTTGGGCGTGGCCGAGACCACCTTGCCAAAGGGCACATGCGAGGTGATGGGCACATAGCGCACGTCCACATGGACGCCGCGCTCGCGGGTGCTCTTTTCCGCCTCCACCTGGGTGAAGCGGTCCACGTCCTTGGCGATGCTGTCGGCATAGGGGTCGTTGTTGCCGTAGCAGGGGGCGTTGCGCAGCATCTCGCGGATGGGCTCGTAGCCCTTGAAGTCGGCCTTGCAGGCGTCGATGACTTCCTTGATGGTCAGCTTCTTCTCGTCGAACACGAGCTTCTTGATGGCCGCGAGCGAGTCCACCACGGTGCCGTAGCCCAGGAACTCGAAGTAGGAGTAATCCACGCCGCCCGGGATCTTCTCGGTGTGCAGGTCGAGCATGTTCTCCATGCACAGGTCGTGCAGCACGGAGGAGAAGGGCGCCGCGAAGTGCTGGGGCCGCAGGCGGTCCACCACATGCTGCTGCTGGAAGGCCTTGCGCAAGAGGTTGAGGTGCTGGGTCTTGTAGGCGTCGTAGAACTCTTCCCAGGTCTTGAATTCCAGCGGGTCGCCGGTCTCCACGCCGATGAGCTCGTCGCCGTAGTGGAGCATGCGGCCGTTATAGAGCGTCATTTCGAGCGCCGTGGCGAAGTTCACATACACGCAGCCCGAGGTGTAGGTGTCGCGGTTGGGCATGCGCGTCTCGGTGCAGCCGGACACGGCGTAGTCCAGCGCCTCGTCCACCGGGCAGCCCTTGACCGTATTCAGGAAGACCACTTCCTCGTCGTTGATGAGCTTGGGGAAGCCGGAGCCGTCTTTCACGGTCAGCGCCACTGCGTAGAAGAAGCGCTCGGGCGTGCGGGAGTGGATGCGCGCGGCAAGGTCGGGATAGTTCAGCGGGAACTCGCGCTTGGACTCGAGGAAGAGATAGGTGAGGTCGTTGGTGGCGTCCTCGCCCTCGCGGGTCTGCCCGCCGATGGTCACGGCCTCCCAGTGGGCGTAGCCTTCCTGGAATTCCACGCCCGTGGGGTTGATGTAGAGGTCGATGAACTGGGCCATGTCCACCCACATGCACTCCAGCAGCTCCTTGGCCTGCTCGCGGGTGAGGCGGCCTTCCTCGATGTCCTTCTTGTAGAAGGGATAGAGGTACTGGTCCATGCGGCCGTTGGAGATGATGGCGCTCGCCTTCTGCTCCAGGCGGGAGAACATCTGCACGAACCACTGGCTCTGCACGGCCTCGCGGAAGGTGCGCGCCGGATAGGCGGGCACGCGGTCGCAGACCTCGGCGATCTCGAGCAGTTCCTGCTTGCGCTTGGGGTCGGTCTCGTTGGCGGCCATGTTGCGGGCGAGGTCGGCGTGGCGGCGCGCCCAGATCATGATGGCGTCGCAAACGATGATCATGGCTTCGAGGAAGGGCTTTTTCTCCCACAGGTCGACCGAATTGTTGAGGTCGAGGGTGGCGAGCTTGTCCTTGGCCTCCTGCTGGATGGCGAGCATGCCCTTGGTGATGACCTTCTCGTAATCCGGCACCCACTGGAGGGCCGAGCGGTAGGAGGAGGTCTCGCTGACCACGAACTTGGACTTCAGGCCGCGCTCGTCATGGTAGGTGACGTTGCGGATGTCGGCGGGGAGCACGCGGTTGAGGTGTTCGTGGTAGGTCTTGCCCTCCCAGTAGGGGGCGATGTCTTCCATGACCGTCTTGATGTCTTCCTTGGAGATCTGGAAGGGGCTCTTGTCGCGGTGCTCGAGGTCGGCGAGCACTTCGCGGTAAAAGTCGCCGTCGATCTCGGGATAGAGGATGCCGTAACGGCCGAGCTTGCCCACGCGGCCGGCGAGCAGCTGGTCGGGCGTGATCCAGACCGTGATCTTCTCGGCCACGTTCTTGAGCGCCTTGGCCCAGCGCAGCGTGAGCAGCTCGCCCTCGGTCTCGCGCATGGACTCGGTGAAATACTTGGCCCGCTCCACATCCACATGCGGGAGGGTGAACTGGTTGCGCTCAAGGATCTTGTAGATGCGCTCGCGGCCCTCGCGGTTGACGTTCTTGTTGATGACGCGATCTTCCTGCGGCGACATGCAGCTGCACTGGCTCATAATGGCTTTCTCCTCAGCAGTATCATCTCTGAATACGAACATCCCGGGCGCTTGTGAGAAAACGCCCATGCGCCTCCTCTAAGCATCAGCCATGCCAAGAGGATAACTTGTTGATTTTTCAGGGAGTATGCAGAAAATTCGCCGAAAGCGGGCCGCAAATCCACAAGGGCCGGATGGCAAAAAAACACAAAA
>CAMWVJ010000213.1 GCA_947177645.1 uncultured Desulfovibrio sp. | reverse complement strand
CGCGTCGGCGCGCCCGCGCGGGCGTCGGCCCCAGCGTGGAGGGACAGGGCCTCGCCGGCGGCCAGCTCTTGAGCGACAACACCACCCGCAACGCCGACCTTGACAAGCAGATGTACGGCATCGGCCAGATCAGCGCGCGCCTCACCCAGCCCATCTGGGACGGCTTCGCCACGCGCTCGCGCGTGCGCAACGCCAAGTCCACCCTGGAGTCGGTCAAGGCCCGCGTGTTCGACACGGCCACGACCCTCTCGCTTGACGGCATCATCGCCCATATCGACCTCTTGCGCCGGCGCGCACTCTATGCGCTCGCGCAGCGCAACGTGGCCCAGCACCGCTCCATCCTCGGCCAGACGCAGGACCGCACCAATCTCGGGGCCGACACCGAGGCCGACGTGAGCCAGGCCCAGTCGCGGCTCATGCGCGCCCTCTCCAGCCTGTCCGAGGCGCAGGCCGCCCTGCTCGTGGCCGAGGACACCTACAACCGCCTCACCGGCATGCCGCCCGCGGCCAACATGCAGCCCGTGGCCATGCCGCCCGAGACGTTCTCAGGTCCCGAGCCGGTCTTTGAGATGGCGGAGGAGTACAATCCCAAGCTCCTCGCCTACATGCAGGACATCCGCGCCCTGCAGGCGGACAAGCAGCTCGCCGAGTCCACCTTCTATCCCACGTTCAACGCCGAGGTCGGCCCCTCCTATACCGACCGCGGCGGCGCCTATGACCGCTGGGTCTACAGCTTCGACGTGGTGGCGACCATGCGCTGGAACATCTTTAATAGCGGCGCCGACGTGGCCGAGACCAAGGCGGCCTCCGCGCGCATCCGCCAGGCGCGCCAGCTGCTCTACGACTTCCGCGACGACCTTAAGTTGGACATCGAAAGCACCTGGGTCAACTACCTCGCCGCGCAGGACCAGTACCGCAATTACACCGAGGCCATGAAGTACGCCGAGTTCACGCGCACCGCCTATCTGGAGCAGTTCCAACTCGGCAAGCGCAGCCTGCTCGACGTGCTCGACGCGGAAAACGAGCTTTACAGCTCCTCCACCCAGGCCGAGACCGCGCGCGGCAACATCCTCGTGGGCGCCTACCGGCTGTGCGCCCTCACCGGGAACCTTCTGCCCATGCTTTCCATTGACCTCGTGCCCCTGGGCGAGAACCCGCCGCGCGACCCCAAGGACCCGCGTGAAGACTTTGACCTCGGCTGGTTCAACTGAGCCGCAGGAGGGAGGGCATGGAAACGCCGAACGCGGAACAGCCTGCGGAGAAAGAGAGAACCGGCAGCGCACCTGAAGCGCCGGCGGGAACGGACGGCGCCCGCGAGGACGCCGCACAGGCCCAAGCCGCGCAGCCGGGCGGCGAGACCAAGGCAGCGGCCGATGCAGCCGCGGCCCCTGCGGCCCCGGCTGGGGCGGCGGCTTCCAAGAACTCCGGCGCCCGCGCTGGAGGCGCCCCGGGGGTGGGGGGCTTGCGCCCGTCGGACGTGGACTTCATGCCCGGCCTCTTGCGCAGCCTTTCCGTGCGCATGCGCCGGCGCGGCACGCGGGTCTCCCCGCAGCTTTTGCTGGCGGGCCTTTCCGGCAGCCAGATCCCGCCGCGCGCCGCCTGGGGGCGGCGCGCAAGGCGGGCCTTTCCGGGCGCATCGCCTCGCGCCCGAGCCTTGACGACATCCCGCCGCTGGTGCTGCCCTGCATCCTCCTTTTAAAAAATGACCGCTCCTGCGTGCTCACCGCCCTGCGCGGGGGCCGCGCGGAGGTCATCTTCCCCGAGATCAGCGACAGCACGCAGACGGTCTCGCAGGAGGAGTTGCAGGAAGACTACGCTGGCTACGCCATCTTCGCGGCCGTGCCCAAGGCGCCGGAGCGGCGCATGGACGCCCCGCGCCTCGGCCGGGGCAAGCGCTGGTTCTGGGACGTGCTGCGCTATTACGCGCCCATTTACCGCCATGTGGCCTTGGCGAGCGTGGTCATCAACCTCATCGCCGTGGCGAGCCCGCTCTTCGTCATGAACGTCTATGACCGGGTGGTGCCCAACAACGCCACGGATACCCTGTGGGTGCTCGCCTCGGGCATCTTCGTCATTTATTTCTTCAACTTCCTGCTCTCGGCCTTGCGCACGCACTTTGTGGACGTGGCCGGCCGCAACGCGGACATCGTGCTCTCGAGCGCCCTGGTGGAGAAGGTGCTCTCCATGCGGCTTGACGCCAAGCCCGAGTCCACGGGCGCCATGGTCAACAACCTGCGCGAGTTCGAGCAGTTGCGCGAGTTTTTCAGCTCGTCGAGCCTGCTTGCCTGCATCGACCTGCCCTTCCTCGTCATCTTTCTTCTGCTCATCGCCTTCATCGCCGGGCCCATGGTGCTCCTGCCGCTGGGCGCCATCCCCGTGCTCGTGGGCCTGGGGCTGTTTCTCCAGCGGCGCGCGCGCCAGAGCGCCGAGGCCGGTTACCGCCAGAACATGCAGAAAAACGCCCTCCTGGTGGAGATGGTCAACGGCCTCGAAACGCTCAAGTCCTGCATGGCGGAAAGCCGCATGCAGCGCCTGTGGGAGGCCATCGCCGGGCTTTCGGCCAAGTCCTCCAGCGAGGCGCGCAAATACAACAGCATGGCCGTGACCTCGGCCATGCTCATCACCCAGATCGTCACTGTCATCATGATCGTCTGGGGCGTCTACCGCATCAACGACGGCCTCATGAGCATGGGCGCGCTCATCGGCTGCAACATCCTCGTCGGGCGCACCATGGCGCCCCTGCTCCAGATGGCCTCGCTGCTCACGCGGGTGCAGAACTCGCGCGTGGCGCTCAAGGCGCTGGACATGCTCATGGAGCTCCCCTCCGAGAACGACGCCGAGCGCGTGAGCATGGATTACGGCAGCCTCGAGCCCACCTTCACCCTTGATGACGTGAGCTTTTCCTACCCGCATTCCGAGCGCCCGGCGCTGGAGCAGGTCTCGCTCACCATCAGGCCCGGCGAGCGCGTGGGCATCATCGGGCCCATGGGTTCGGGCAAGAGCTCGCTCTCGCGCATGCTGCTCGGGCTCTACCAGCCGGGCGAGGGCGCGGTGCGCTTCGGCGGGGTGGACATCCGCCAGATACCCTCGGCCGACCTGCGCGGCCGCATCGGCGTGCTGCCGCAGGACGTGACCCTGTTTTACGGCAGCGTGCGCGAGAACATCGCCCTAGGCGACCCGTCCATCAATGACCATCTGGTGCTCCGCGCGGCGGCGCTCGCCGGCGTCACCGACTTTATCCGCAGTTTCCCGGCCGGTTTCGCGAGCCAGGTGGGCGAGCAGGGCAGGGCGCTCTCCGGCGGCCAGCGGCAGGCCGTGGCGCTGGCGCGGGCGCTCGTGCGCGACCCCGAGGTGCTCATCCTCGACGAGCCCACGAGCAACATGGACACGGACTCGGAGCTCATGCTCCAGCGGCGCCTTGCGGGCATCATCCAGGGGCGCACGCTCATCCTCATAACGCACCGGCTCTCCATGCTGCGCATCGTTGACCGGCTCATCGTCATGGAAAACGGCCGCATCAAGCTGGACGGCCCGCGCGACGAGGTATTGGCGCGGCTGCGCGGCAAGGCCCCGCAGGGCGCGCGACAGGCCGGCGCCGGGGCGCAGGCGCGGGCCGTGAATGCCGGGCCCGCCTCGGCCGGGGGGGCGGCGTGATGAAGAAAGATCCAGAAACTTCCGTTCCCGAAAGCGAAACGCCG
>CAMWVJ010000212.1 GCA_947177645.1 uncultured Desulfovibrio sp. | reverse complement strand
CCCAGGGATGCCAGCGTGCCCGCGGTCTATGGCTTCAAACCCGGGTGCAGCGTGGTGGTGGTCGGCGGCGGCGACGTGGCCATGGATGCGGCCATCACGGCCGCGCGCATGGGCGCCGGACATGTGGAACTCGTCTGTCTGGAAGACGAGCAGACCATGCCCGCCTTTCCGCACAATATCGAGGACGCCAGGGACGCGGGCGTCATCATCAACGCCGGCTGGGGGCCGGTGGAGGTGACGCTTGCCGACGGCCATGCCAAGGGCCTGAAAATCAGAAAGTGCCTCTCTGTGTTCGATGAAGACCACAAGTTCGCGCCCCGCTTCGATGACGCCACGCAGCGGGAGATCGCCGGCGACATCATCATTTTTGCCATCGGCCAGACCCCGGATTTCACGCCCTTCCCCGAGCTGAAAAAGGCCACGCCCGGCCGGCTGAAAGTGGACCCCGTCACCTATAATACCTCCATCTGGAATGTTTTTGCGGCGGGCGACGCGGTGAGCGGGCCATCTTCGGTCATTTCCGCCATCGCCGGCGGGCGTGAGGGCGCCATTTCCATCGACAGGCTGCTCAAGGGCGCGCACCTGCACAGCGACAGGACCGACACCCGCAAGATCCCCGAAACGCTGCCCGGCAAGGGCGTGCTGGGCGCGCCGCGCAATGAGCGCACGACCGTGCAGGCCGACGGTTTCGGCGAGACCCGCAAGGGCCTCGATACCGTGGCCGCGCTCGATGAAAGCATGCGCTGCCTCACCTGCGGGGCCAAGTCGAAAGTCACCTACCGCGACGACTGCATGACCTGCTACTTCTGCGAGCTGCGCTGCCCCAGCGATGCCATTGATGTCTTCCCGTTCAAGGAAAGGCTGCCCTACACCATCGAAAGCAACACCCACGCCTGGTAAGCGCCCGGGAAGAAAAAGGAGACTGCAATGGCGACCAAACCCATTACCTATGATTGCGACATCCTGGTCATCGGCGGCGGCTTTTCCGGCTCGTGGGCGGCCATCCGCGCGGGCCAGCTCGGCAAGAAGGTGCTCGTCATCGACAAGGGCCCTCGGGACTGGGGCGGCCTTGGCATGGAGTCCGGCGGCGACATGATCGTCATGATGCCGGAATACCAGGTGGAGGATCTGCTGGAAGAGCTGGTCTATTACTTTGACGCCCTGTGCGACCAGGAGCAGCTCAAGACCATTCTTGAAGCATCCTACCACCGCTTCTGCGATCTGGAGAGCTGGGGCCACAAGTTTGCCCGCGACGCCCAGGGCAAGCTCATGAGCATCCCCCAGCGCGGCCTCAAGTACATGCGCTATTACTTTTATCATCCCTATGGTCAGGGGGGCATCCACACCACCTTCACCCTGCAGCGCAAGATGCGCGAATACGGGGTGCGCCGCCTCTCCAATGTGGAGATCACCGACCTCATCAAACAGGACGGCCATGTCTGCGGCGCGGTGGGCTTTCACGCGCGGGGGGCGACGCCCTGCATCCTGCGCGCCAAGTCCGTGGTGATGTGCACCCATGTGGGCGGCTGGAAGCAGTCCTACCTGTCCAACACCTGCGCCGGCGAGGGCGCGGCCCTGGCCTTTGCCGCGGGGGCGCGCCTGCGCAACATGGAATTTCTGCAGGACTGGAACGTGCCCGTCCAGTTCGCCTGGGAGGGCCAGACCGGGATGCTGCCCTACGGCGCGCGCTTCCTCAACAAGGAGGGCGAGGACTTCATGCTCCGCTATTCGCCCGAGCGGGGCGCCAAGGTGGACCCGCATTACAACATTCGCGGCATGGCGCTGGAGGCGCGCGAGGGCCGGGCGCCCATCTGGTTCGACACCAGCTCCATGAGCGAGGAGGGCGTGAAGGTGATGACGCCCACCTTCGGCTGGATGCTGCTCAACGCGGAAAAGCTGGAACAGCAGGGCATCGACTTTTTCCACATGAAAACCCAATGGATGCCGCAGTTGCATTACAGCTTCGGCGGCGTGGATGGCGATACGCGCGGCCGCACCGGGGTGCCGGGCCTGTTTGTGGCCGGCCGTGCCCTGAGCGTCAATACCGGCGTCTATATGGGCGGCTGGGACACCTGCATCACCAGCACCACGGGCTATATCGCCGGCGAAGAGGCCGCGCGGGAAATGGACGAGGCGCCGGGCGCGCCGCTGGATGACGCCTTCGCCCTCGAACAGCTTGCGAAAACGCTGGACCTGCTCGGCAAGCCCGGCGTGCCCCCGAAGGATATCGTGCGCCGCAACCAGGAGATCATCAATCCCGTCGATGTGAGCATCCTCAAGACCGGGCGCGGCCTCAGCCGGGCGCTCGCCGAGCTGGAGGAGCTGAAGGAGAATGTGCTGCCTGAAATGACGGCGCAGGACCCGCACTATCTGCTCAAGCTCGTGGAGGCCCGCTCCATGACCCTGCTCACGGAAATGTACCTCAAGGCCGCCCTGGCCCGGCAGGAATCGCGCTGCGGCCACTTCCGCGAGGATTTTCCGAAACGGCGGGAGATGCCGGAATGGATGATCGTGGAAAATGCCGATGGGCAGGTGCATGTGAGCAAGCGGCCTGTGCCCCTGGAAAAGTATCCCGTGCAGCCGCGCCGCTATTACATGGATGATTTCGCATGGCCTGACGCCGCCGGAGTCAGGGCGCCGGCATAGGCGCCTGCGTGCCGTGAACGACTGCATGATGGCGGCGCTGCCTGGCGCCGCCATGTTCCAGGAGGTACACCATGTCACAGATGACGTTAAGCCCGGCCCGCTTCAAACTCATCGGCTGCCTGCTGTCCCTGGCCGTTTATGTTTTCGCCATGCTGCTCCCCACTCCCGAGGGGCTTTCCCTTGCGGGTAAGCAGTCGCTTGCCCTGATGATCTCCGCCATCATCGTCTGGGTGACGGACGCATTGCCGCTCTCCATGGCCTGTGTGCTGTTCCTGTTTCTCCAGTTCATTCTCGGCATCGTGCCCATGGGCGACGCCCTGCGCAATTTCGCCATTCCGCCGGTCTTTTTCTGCTTCGCCATGTTCTGCATCGTCGTCGCCTTTCAAAATTCCGGCCTGACCAGGCGCGTGGTGCTGTGGACGAGCCTCAAATCCGGCGGCCGGCCGGGCAGGCTGCTCTTTTTGCTCATGTTCACGAGCGCCCTTCTCTCCACCATCTTGGCCGATGTGCCCGTAGTGGCCATGATGTTTCCCGTCGCGCTTTTCCTGCTTGAGCAGAACAAATGCGTCCCCGGGCAGAGCAATTTCGGCAAGGCCGTCATGCTCGGGCTGCCGCTGGCCTGTCTCATTGGCGGCGTGGGCACGCCCGCGGGCAGCGGCACCAATATCCTGACCATGAACATGCTGCAATCCACGGCCAATGTGCAGATCAGCTTTTTCCAGTGGTCCGCCATCGGCTTCCCCATGGTCCTCCTCATCACGCCCATCGCCTGGTGGGCCGTGATGAAGGTCTACCCCCCGGAACTGACGCAACTTGCCGGCATGGACACCATCGCTGAAGACTACCGGGCGCTGGGGCCGCTGACCGCAAAGGAGCGGCTCTATATTTTCCTCCTCGCCGTCAATGTGGCGCTGTGGTGCACCACGGATTTTCACCATCTCTCCCTGCCGGCTGCCGCCGTGCTCGGCTGCACGCTCTTCGCCCTGTCTCTTATACACAACTCAGAGCCCACGGGACATAACAGCATCGGGTATGGCCTCGACTTAGTGGAAAA
>CAMWVJ010000211.1 GCA_947177645.1 uncultured Desulfovibrio sp. | reverse complement strand
CCTCGGCCATGGGCCGGTAGCCGTTGTTGAGGTCTCCGGTGATGCGGCGCGCCTCACCGGGCAACCCCTTGACGAGAGCTTCCGCATGTTCCCGCCCTTTTATTCGGATTTCGGCAAGAACATCCGCATCGGCAAGCGCGTGTTCATCAATGCCTGCTGCTGCTTCCAGGACCAGGGCGGCATCACCCTGGGCGATGGCGTCTTCGTGGGCCACAATGTGCTCATGGCGACCATCAACCACGGCCTGCGCAAGGAAGACCGGCTCACCCACGAGCTCGCGCCCATCGTGGTGGAGGACGATGTCTGGATCGGTTCGGGCGCCATCCTTTTGCCCGGCGTGCGCATCGGCGCCGGCGCCGTGGTGGCGGCCGGGGCGGTGGTGCGCTCCGATGTGGCGCCCGGCACCGTGGCCGGCGGCGTGCCCGCGCGCACGCTCAAGGAGATTCGCTAGGGGGAGCGGCCGCCCCCAGACGGCGCCCCGCCGGAAAGCCCGTTCTGACCGCTGGTTGCGCGGGGCCTGAGCGGGCGCGCCGCGTTCATAACGCACTGGGGAGCAAGGGGCATGAGCAAAAAGGTCACGGGCAATCTGGCGATGGCCTTTTCCAAGATCTGCTCCGGCCTCAACCAGAACGCCCTGCGCTATCTCCAGCCCGTGTGGATGGACGCGGTGAGCGGGGTCTTTTTGCGTCTCGCCTTTGCGGGCGCCTCCTTCTGGCTCATCGGCCTGTTCACCAAAACGCCGGCGAACGTCCGCTGGAAAGACAGGCTGGCCCTGCTCTTTATGGGCATGGTCCTTGTGTACGGCTACATGCTCGGGCTTTTGCTCGCGCTCACCTACAGCACGCCCGTGTCGTCCTCGCTCATCATCTGCACGGAGCCGGTGTGGGTGCTCATCATGGCGGCCTGGTTTTTCCACCGGCCCATCACGAAAAGCAAGGTGCTCGGCATCGCGCTGGGCATGGCCGGCTGCCTCGTCTGCATCCTCACCCAGAAGAGCGACGCCGTGGCGACAGACCCGCTCTTCGGCAATCTCTGCGGGCTCGGCGGGGCCATCTTTTACTCCATCTACCTCGTGGCTTCCAAGGGGCTGCTCAGGCGCGTGGACAACATCACCTTCAACAAGTGGATCTTCCTCGGGGGCGCCATTGCCGCCAGCGCGGGCGTGGCCATCCACGGCCTGGACGCGCCGGTGCTCGCGCAAGGGCTGCTGTCGCTCCCCATGCTGGTCCTGCTCTTCGTGCTGGTCTTCCCCTCCACGGTGAGTTATCTGCTGGTGGCCGTGGGCATCAAGGATCTGCCGTCCACGGTGGTGGCCATCTACGGCTATGTGATCCTCATCGTCTCCATGGCGGCGAGCTACGCCCTCGGGCAGGACAGGTTCAGCTGGGAGCAGGCCGTCGCCGTCATCCTCATCGTGCTCTCGGTCTATCTGGTGGAGATCGCCGACAGCGGCCCCGCGCACGGCCCCACGGATGGGGAGCCGGCGTCCGCGCGGCAGTGAATGCCAGGGGCGTCAGGTGGCAGGAGCGACGCGGGCGCCGTTCCCTGCGCCTCAGCGCACCCCGTCATAGCCGGCTGCCACGCCCTCGGGGCTGAGGATGATCTGCCAAAGCTCTATATCGCGGCAGCGGAAGGCGGCCGCGCAGGTGAGCAGGTAATAGCGGAACATGCGGGCCTCGGCCTCAGTGATGTCGAAGGCGCCGGCGCGCAGCCCCTCCTCGAACCGTTCGTGCCACGCCATGAGCGTGGGGTCATAGTCCGCGCCGAGATTGTGGCAATCCTCGAGCACGAAGAGCCCGTGGCAGGCCCGGACGATGGCGTCCAGCGTGGGGAGCTGGCCGTTGGGGAAAATGTAGCGCGAGATCCAGGGGTCGCAGCCGGCCCGCTGCGAGATCGAGCCGATGGTATGCAGCAGGAAGAGCCCGTCGGGCTTGAGCAGCCCCCGGGCCGTGCGGAAAAAGCGCCGGTAGTTCTTGCGGCCCACATGCTCGAACATGCCGACGGACACGATGCGGTCAAATTCGCCGCGCAACTCGCGGTAATCGCCCAAAATCCAGGTGAGGCGCCCGGGGGTAACGGGGCCGTCGGGCGCAAGCTCCTGCCGCTTGGCCCATTCTATCTGATTGCGGGAGATGGAGATGCCCGTGACATGGCAGCCGTAGTTGCGGGCCATGTAGCGCGCGAGGCTCCCCCAGCCGCAGCCGATGTCCAGCACCTCCATGCCCGGTGCAAGCTGGAGCTTTTGGCAGATCAGCTCCATCTTGGCGTTTTGCGCCGCTTCCAGCAGCGCCCCCGGCTGCTCAGGATAGCAGGCGGGGAGCATATCGGAGCTCACGTCAGGGCCGGCCGCCCGACTCCCTTCGCCGCCCGCGGGGCGGCCCCGCTTCTTTTGCCTGACCTCCTCAAGGCCCGACCACCAGGCGCAGGAATAGTTCATGTTGGGGCCGAGCATGGCCTCAAAAAGCTCGTTGCCAAAGTCATAGTGCCGCCGGGCGACCATGGGGGCGCGCCGGCGGGACTGCATGTTGAAGAGGGTGTGGCGCAGGGCCAGGGCGAGCGTGGTGAGGTTGCGGCTCACCCTGCTTTCGAGGCCGGCGCTGATGGCGCGGGCGAACATGCGGTCCAGCGCCTCGCAGTCCCACCAGCCTTCCATGTAGGCCTCGCCGGCGCCAAGGGTGCCGGCCTTGGCCACGCGGTCAAAGAGGCGCTCGTCGTGCACGCGGATGTCAAAGGGACGGCCGCCGTCAAGGCGGATGTCCGCATGGGCCAGCAATTCCTCCACCCATTGGCGGGCACGCCGATTCTCGGAATATCCTTTCATGGCAAAGCTCCCGAAGGCTCAGGCAGTGAGCGGAAAAGCCCGTTTGCGCGTGCGCCGGCGGGGGCTGGCACCTCCGCCGGTGCGGCCGCGGGAAAGATGCAGCTCCCGGCCACAGTTTTGGTGTAGGCCTCCCCACACGCCAAGTCAACGGACGGCAGGCGGGGCACCGGCAACGCGCGCGGGAGAGCTTTTTGACAAAAAAGGGAGCCTTGCGGCTCCCTTTCCTGTCTGGACGGGCGTTGAACGGCGGAAAGCTAGTCCTTCTTGCCGTCCTTCTTGAGCCAGGTCATCATGCCGCGCAGTTCCTTGCCGACCTTCTCGATCTGCTTCTCGGACTCGTTCTTGCGCGTGGTGAGGAACATGGGATAGCCGGCGCGGGCCTCGAGGATGAAGTCGCGCGCGAACTTGCCGCTCTGGATGTCCTTGAGCACGCGCTTCATCTCGTCCTTCACGGCCTGGTTGATGAGGCGCGGGCCGGAAACATAGTCGCCGTATTCGGCGGTGTTGCTGATGGAATAGCGCATGCGCGCGAGGCCGCCCTCGTAGAGCAGGTCCACGATGAGCTTCATTTCGTGCAGGCACTCGAAATACGCCATTTCCGGCTGGTAGCCGGCCTCCACCAGAGTCTCGAATCCGGCCTGGATGAGCGCGGCGAGGCCGCCGCAGAGCACGGCCTGCTCGCCGAAGAGGTCGGTCTCGGTCTCTTCGCGGAAGGTGGTCTCGATGACGCCGGAGCGCGTGCCGCCGATGCCCTTGGCATAGGCGAGCGCGGTCTCGAGGGCTTTGCCCGTGGCGTCCTGCTCGATGGCCACGAGGCAGGGCACGCCGCCTCCCTCGCTGAAGGTGCGGCGCACGAGGTGGCCGGGCCCCTTGGGCGCGATGAGGAAGACAT